>NZ_JBRREK010000032.1:0-58945 GCF_056760235.1 Stenotrophomonas sp. STEN018 | reverse complement strand
GCCATCTGCTGTTTGTGGGAGCGGGGGGGGGGGGGGCGCGGGGGGGGGGGGGGTAACCCGCGGGGCGGGGGCCCGGGTGGCCGGGGGGGTGGGGGGGGGCCGGCGGGGGGCCCCCCCACCCGGCCCCGCCCCCCCCCCCGCCCCCACAAAACAGCCAAAACCATCGCCACCTCCCAGACAAACAAAACCCCGCCAAGGCGGGGTTTTGTTTTCATGCACTAACAGCTGGATCAGCTATTGGCCTTCAGCTTGGCCAGACGCAGCCAGGTGTCGACCACGGTGTCCGGGTTCAGCGACACCGACTCGATGCCTTCCTGCATCAGCCATTCGGCCAGATCCGGGTGATCGGACGGGCCCTGGCCGCAGATGCCGACGTACTTGCCCTTGGCGCGTGCGCTCTTGATCGCCATCGACAGCAGCTTTTTGACCGCCGGGTTACGTTCGTCGAACAGATGCGCGACGATCGAGGAATCGCGGTCCAGGCCCAGGGTCAGCTGGGTCAGGTCGTTGGAGCCGATCGAGAAGCCATCGAAGATTTCCAGGAACTCGTCAGCCAGCAGTGCGTTGGACGGCACTTCGCACATCATGATGATCTTCAGGCCGTTCTCGCCCTGCTTCAGACCATTGGCGGCGAGCACTTCCACCACCTTGCGGCCTTCTTCCAGGGTGCGAACGAACGGGATCATCACCCACAGGTTCTCCAGGCCCATTTCGTTGCGCACGCGCAACACGGCCTGGCATTCCAGTGCGAACGCCTTGGAGAAGCTCGGGTCGACGTAACGGCTGGCGCCGCGGAAGCCGATCATCGGGTTCTCTTCGTGCGGCTCGTAGTTGCTGCCGCCGATCAGGTTGGCGTATTCGTTGGACTTGAAGTCCGACAGGCGCACGATCACCGGGTTCGGCGCAACCGAAGCAGTCAGGGTGGCGATGCCTTCGGCCAGACGGTCCACGTAGAAGCTCACCGGATCCTTGTAGCCGGCAATCTTCTCGTCGATCTTCTTCTTGGTGGCAGCGTCCTGGCGGTCGTAGTCCAGCAGTGCATTCGGGTGAATGCCGATGTGGCTGGCGATGATCATTTCCAGGCGGGCCAGGCCGATGCCTGCGTTCGGCAGCTGGCCGAAGTCGAAGGCGCGTTCCGGGTTGGCCACGTTCATCATGATCTTCAACGGTGCCGGCGGCATGTTGCCCAGATCGGTGGTGGTGCGTTCAAAGGCCAGCTTGCCGTTGTAGATGAAGCCGGTATCGCCTTCAGCGCAGCTGACGGTGACTTCCTGCCCATCCTGGATCAGCTGCGTGGCATTGCCCGAGCCAACCACGGCCGGCACGCCCAGCTCGCGCGCGATGATCGCGGCGTGGCAGGTGCGGCCACCACGGTTGGTGACGATGGCCGAAGCACGCTTCATCACCGGCTCCCAATCGGGATCGGTCATGTCGGCGACCAGTACGTCGCCGGGCTGCACACGGGCCATGTCTTCCAGCGACTTGACCACGCGGGCCACGCCCGAGCCGATCTTGGCGCCGACGGCGCGGCCCTCGGCAATCACTTCACCCTTGCCCTGCAGCGCGTAGCGCTCGATCTGGGTGGCCTTGGCGCGCGACTTCACGGTTTCCGGGCGCGCCTGGACGATGAACAGCTTGCCGCTGACGCCGTCCTTGGCCCACTCGATATCCATCGGGCGGCCGTAATGCTTTTCGATGACCAGCGCCTGCTTGGACAGTTCCTGCACGTCCTCATCGCTGATCGAGAAGGTGTTGCGCTGTTCAAGCGGGGTGTCTTCGATCTTGACGCGCTCGCCCGGGACGTCCGAATAGACCATGCGGATGGCCTTGGAGCCCAGCGAGCGGCGCAGGATCGCCGGCTTGCCAGCATGCAGGCTGGGCTTGTAGACGTAGAACTCGTCCGGGTTGACCGCACCCTGCACGACCATTTCGCCCAAGCCGACCGAAGAGGTGACAAACACCACGTCGCGGAAGCCGGACTCGGTGTCCAGGGTGAACAGCACGCCCGAGGAACCCACGCCCGAGCGCACCATCAGCTGCACGCCAGCGGACAGGAACACGTCTTCGTGCTTGAAACCGTGGTGCACGCGGTAGGCGATGGCGCGGTCGTTGTACAGCGAGGCAAACACTTCCTTGACCTTGTGCACGACGTCGTCGGCACCGGTCACGTTGAGGAAGGTTTCCTGTTGACCCGCGAAGGAGGCATCCGGCAGATCTTCGGCGGTCGCCGAGGAGCGCACGGCCACGGCGATGTCACCGCCACCGTTTTCGGCGCTCAGCTTGGCGTAGGCGGCGCGGATGTCCTGGTCCAGCTGCGGCTGCAGCGGGGCATCGATCACCCAGTCGCGGATGACCTTGCCGGCAACGGTCAGGGCGGCGACATCTTCCACGTCAAGCGTGGCCAGCTTGTCGAAAATGCGCTTGGACAGGTCGTTATGGGCAATGAAGTCCTTGAACGCTTCGGAGGTGGTTGCGTAACCACCGGGGACGGACACCCCCAGACCGGCTAGATTGCCGATCATCTCCCCAAGCGAGGAGTTCTTGCCACCTACGCGGGCCAAATCGGCCAAGCGCAGCTCATGCAACCACAGGATATTCTCGTTCAAGCGCGATGCTCCGTTGAGGCCATCGCCCGTGGCGGGCTTGGGATGGCCACGTCCGTAGGAAGAAGCCAATATGATGCAGTGCACACCGAAGCCGCACAAGCTTGTGACAATACTTTGTCTTGTGCTTGTCTTTTTTGGGACAGGCTAGGCCATCACGCTTGACCTGTGGTCAGGATCACATTCTGAAGGGAGCTTTCATGACGGCAATCCGGCCGGTTTTCTATGTTTCTGACGGCACAGGCATCACCGCCGAGACCGTGGGTCACAGTCTGTTGACCCAGTTCAATGGCTTCAGTTTCGTTACCGATCGCATGTCGTTCGTGGACGATGCCGACAAGGCGCATGAGGCCGCGGCGCGCATCAGGGCCGCTGGCGAGCGCTACCAGGTGCGTCCGATCGTGATCAGCTCCTGCGTCGATTCCAGCCTCGGGATGATCCTGGAAGAGAGCGGAGCCCTTGTCCTGGATGTGTTTGCCCCATTCATCGGGCCGCTGGAACAGGAGCTCAGTTCCGCGCGCCACTCCAAGGTGGGTCAGGCGCACGGCATGGTCGATTTTGATACCTACCATCGCCGCATCAATGCGATGAATTTCGCGCTCAGCCACGACGATGGCATTGCGGTGAACTACGACGAGGCCGATGTGGTGCTGGTCGCGGTGTCGCGCGCCGGCAAGACGCCAACCTGCATCTATCTTGCGCTGCACTATGGAATCCGCGCGGCCAACTACCCGTTGACTGAGGAAGATCTGGAACAGGATCGCCTGCCACCGCGTCTGCGCCCGTACCGCAACAAGCTGTTCGGTTTGACCATCGACCCGGAGCGCCTGCAGCAGATTCGCCAGGAGCGTCGGCCGAATTCGCGTTACGCAAGCTTCGAGACCTGCAAGCGCGAAGTCACCGCGGCCGAGACCATGTTCCGCATGGAACGCATTCCGACCCTGAGTACCACCCACACATCGATCGAAGAGATTTCCAGCAAGGTGCTGGGCACGCTGGGCCTGCAGCGCGAGATGTTCTGAGCCAAGGATTTCCGGTAGTGCCGAGCCATGCTCGGCAGAGGCGGTACCGGTAAACCATGTTTGACCGCGATTTGTCTTGTGGGAGCGGCGTCAGTCGCGAAGCTGATGGTTCACTGGAATTGCAGGTCGCCCTGCGATTTCATTGACGCAGGCTTCGCGGATGAGGCCGCTCCCACAATGTTCGGGACCACTGGGAAGGCCTCTGCCGAGCATGGCTCGGCACTACGACCGGTCGCTGGTGATTGATGTTGCTGCGTCCTACACGCCTCGGCGTGTAGGATCAGCCACATGGCAGGCGCACTCTCCCGCATTGATCGCATTCCCAGACTCAGCCGTCTCGGCTGGTTGATGGGCTTGTACGCGGAAAATCATGACCACTTGATGCGCCTGTTCGCACCGGATCGCCTGCAAGTGGGCAGCCACCTCTCCAGCATCGGTGACGGTCTGGATCTGCGCCTGGACGTGATCGAATGCCACCGCTACACGGTGGAGCTGCGGATGACCTACGACCTGTGCGATCCGGTCACCGGCGAGCCTGATCCTTCGGCGTTCGTGCGCCTGTATCGCGATGCACGCCAAGCCGAAACCACGCATTGCTACGTGGGCAGGCGCTGGCAGGATGTGATGGGAATGTATCCGCCGCCGGAAGCGTTGATCAGCCACCGCATGCGGATGAACACCTTCCTTGGGAAATGGCTGGAATATCTGGCCGAACGCGGCCATAGCGTCGCTACATTGCGTCGCGTCGATGACACCGTGGTGCCAATGCGGCGCATGGGTGTGTTGCCGGGCTGAGGCTCGCGCTACGCATCGGTCATACTGCACGCCCCTCTGGTTCCGGTTGTCGCTATGCCGTACACCCCGATTATGGCCACGCTCGGCTACGTACTGTCTGCCGACGGCAGCAAGGCCTTGATGATCCACCGCAATACCCGGCCCGGCGACATGCACCTGGGCAAGTACAACGGGCTGGGCGGCAAGATGGAAGCCGACGAGGACATCCTTGCCTGCATGCATCGCGAGATCCGCGAAGAAGCCGGCATCGAGTGCGGTACAACCCGTCTGCGCGGCAGCATCAGCTGGCCGGGCTTCGGCAAGAACGGCGAGGACTGGTTTGCCTTCATCTTCGTCATCGATGACTACACCGGCACGCCGATGGAGGTAAATCCGGAAGGCACCCTGGAGTGGGTGGCGGTGGATCAGCTGGAGTCACTGCCACTATGGGAGGGTGATCGCCACTTCCTGCCATTGGTGTTCGATGCGGATCCGCGCCCGTTCCACGGGGTGATGCCGTACCGCGACGGGCGCATGCAGTCCTGGAGTTACACGCGGCTGTAATGGCGTGCCGGAGCGGTGCAATGGCAGCGCCCGCTCCGGCTGGCAGCGCTGGTGTCGAAGCAGGTCGAGCGATCTGGAGTCGAGCGCGGCGGGTCCAGCGCTGGGTTGATGTCCCCGCGCTGTAGCTGTCGCCAAGCAGGCTGGCCAAGTGCGGGTACTGTCCACTGTTCAGGCGCTCGCGGTACCCTGTTGCAGTCCATGTCCCGCGAGTTCCCATGAAACGCCATTTCTCGATGCTCCGTGAGTTCCAGCTCGCGGATTGGTTCACCCTCGGCAATGCGTTCTGCGGCACCGGCGCGGTGTTCGCGGCAATGCGCTTCCTGCAGGACGGTGAACGCGGCTTCCTGATGTTCGGCATGGCCTTGATCCCGCTGGCGTTTATCTTCGATGCGCTGGATGGGCGGGTTGCGCGTTGGCGCCAGTCCTCGTCCACCCTTGGGCGGGAGCTGGATTCACTGGCCGATGTCATTTCCTTCGGCGTGGCGCCGGCTGCTCTGGCCTATGCCTGCGGTATGCAAGGCGGTTGGGACTGGTTGATCCTGAGCTACTTCGTCTGCTGCGGCGTCAGCCGCCTGGCCCGCTACAACGTGACCGCCGTGGAAATCGCCGGTGAGTCGGACAAGGTGCCGTATTTCGAAGGCACGCCGATTCCGACCAGTTTGGCCTTGGTCATCGTGTTGGCCTTGGCGGCCCACTTCAATGCGATTGGCCCGGCATTGTGGGGCGGTAGCTGGCAGCTGGGCCCGTGGCAGCTGCATCCGCTGGTCCTGCTGTTTGCGCTGTCTGGCTCATTGATGATCAGCAAGACGCTGCGGATTCCCAAGCCCTGACGCCGGTAAGCCGGTCGCATTGCTATCATCACCGGGCATCCCGGGAGTAAAGCAATGGCGGCGGCAGGCAACAACGACAACGCGGATTTCGAGGCCAGCATGCGTGGCGCGTGGGAGGCATGGTCACAGGCCATGCACGGCCCTGGCGCAGCGGCAGGCGGTGATTTCCCCTGGCGTGAAAGCATCGCCCAATGGACCCGTTTGGTCAGCACCGATACGCCCCCGGAAGTTCAGGCGCTGGGCGCGCGCTTCCAGCATCAGGCCGGCGACTGGCTGGGCATGATGCAGCAGGTTGCTGCACGCTTTGCCGGCCGTGACACCTCGGCCGCGGAAGTCGCCGGTGCCTGGCGCGAAGCCGTGCAGGCCGGGCAGGGCGAGGATCTGCTGCAGTGGATGCTGGGTGCCGCACGCGGTGGCAATGCACTGAACGATCAACCCTGGCTGCGCGAGTTCGCCAAGGCTGCGCAGAGTGGTTTCGGCGGCGGCGATTGGTTGAATGCGCCGGCATTCGGTCCGGCGCGCGAGCATCAGGCGCGTTGGCAGGCCTTGCTGAAGATCCAGCAGGAGTATCAGGCGCGCGCCGAAGCCTATGTGGAGACGATCCGCAGCGTTCTGGACGATGCCTTCAAACGCTTTGAGGCCAAGTTGGCCGAGCACGAAGTGCCCGGTAGCCAGTTGACCAGTGCGCGGGCGATGTTCGATCTTTGGATCGATGCAGCTGAAGAAGCGTATGCCAAAGTCGCGCTATCCGAAGATTTCCAGCGTATCTATGGCGAGCTGGCCAACGCCCAGATGCGTCTGCGCGCAGCGTCGCAGAGTGAGCTGGAGCGCGCCTGTGATGCGATGGGCGTGCCTACCCGCACGGAGATGGATGCGGCGCATCGGCGGATTGCCGAGTTGGAGCGGCAGGTGCGTCGTCTGATTGCTGCAACAGAGCAGGCGAATGCCCCCGCGCAATCAACGGCAGCCGCCAAACCCGCAAAGACATCGGCTGCGAAGCCGGCAGCCAAGCCTGCAAAGCGTGCAGTTCGACCGGCTGCGCCGGCTGAAAAGAAGGTCGCCAAAAAAGCCGCAAAGACGGTCGCGCAGAAGCCTATAGCGAAGAAGGCCGCGGCGAAGCAGGCTGTCGCGAAGAAGCCGATCCCCAGGAAAACAGCGGCGGCCGCGAAGCCGAAACCGAAGCCCGCGCCGGCCCGTCGTAGGAGTGCCAAATGAAGGGCCCGCTGGGTTTTGGCAATGACGATCTATTGCAGGAAACCCTGCAGTGGCAGCGCAAACTGGTCGATGGTTTGAAGCTGCTGCCCGGCGTTGAAGATGTGGACTACGGTGTCACCGAACGCCAGGAAGTGTGGAGCGATGGCAAGGTAAAGCTCTACCGCTTCGTCAACGATCAGGCCGATACCAGCAAGCCGCCGCTGTTGATTGTCTATGCGCTGGTCAATCGGCCCTATATGGTCGACCTGCAGGATGGCCGCTCGCTGGTACAGAAGCTGCTGGCGCTCGGCCAGGACGTGTATGTGCTGGACTGGGGTTATCCGGACCGCTCCGAGCGCTTCCTGACCCTGGAAGACTATCTGCTGCGCTATATCGACGGCGCGGTCGACCACCTGCGTGCACAACGCGATGGCGCGCCGGTCAACCTGCTCGGCATCTGCCAGGGCGGCGTGTTCGCGCTGTGCTACAGCGCGCTGCGTCCACACAAGGTGCAGAACCTGATCAGCATGGTGACACCGATCGATTTCCACACAGCGGACAACATGCTCTCGCATTGGGCCCGGCATGTGGACGTGGACCTGTTCGTCGATACCCTGGGCAACATCCCGGCCGATCTGATGAACGCCAGTTACCTGATGCTCAAGCCGTTCCGCTTGAACGTGCAGAAGTACGTGGGCTTGATGGATATGCTCGACGACAAGCAGGCCCTGGAAGACTTCCTGCGGATGGAAAAGTGGATCTTCGATTCCCCCGATCTGGCGGGCGAAACCTTCCGCCAGTTCGTCAAACAGTTCTATCAGGCCAATGGCCTGATGAACGGTAGCATCCGCATTGGTGATGAAGCGGTGGATCTGGCGCAGGTGCAGATGCCGATCCTGAACATCTATGCCGAACAGGATCATCTGGTGCCGCCGGCCGCATCCAAGGCGATGCAGGCGCAGGTTGGCAGCAAGGATTACACCGAGCTGGGTTTCCGCGGTGGGCACATCGGCATCTACGTGTCGGGACGTGCCCAGCGTGAAGTGCCCGGTGCCATCAACGACTGGTTGAGTAAACGCGCATGAAGCTGATCTTCAATTTTCTGCTCGCCGCAAGTTTGGCTCTGATCGCCTTGCCGGCAATTGCTGCCCCCAGCGCGGCGACCCAACGTGAAATCACCGGTTTGATGCATGCGCTGGAAACCTCCGGTTGCCGTTTTCAGCGCAATGGCACCTGGTACGACGCAGTTGCCGCGCGAGGCCACCTGCAGCGCAAATACGATTATCTGCTCAAGCGCGACATGGTCGACAGCAGCGAGCAGTTCATCGAACGCGCCGCCAGCCGCAGCAGCATGAGTGGCAAGGCGTACAAGGTTTCCTGCAGCGGTGCGCCGGAGCAGGATGCCTCTGCGTGGTTCCTGCAGCAGCTGCGCCGCCTTCGTACACCGGCCCGCTGATGTCAGCGCTGACCGCCAGATCGACAGCGCAGGCCTGAGTCTCATGCGGCTCGAAATGGCCCCGATGTGGTTGCGAATTCTGGGTGGGGTCTGGACCTCGCCCAATACCGTGATCGGCTTGATCGGCGGTGTGCTGGGCAGTCTTGCTGGTGCACGCCCGTATTGGAGCCGCAAGGAGTGCGCACTGGTATTCCGGCGCTGGCCTTGGGGGCCGGGCGGGGCGATCACTTTTGGCATGGTGATCCTGCACACCGGCGATGATCTCAATGGTCTGTGTCAAACCTACGAGCACCGCGCTGGCCGCTGCGAGCATCCGCGGGTGCGCCTGGGCGATCATGAGCGCGCGCATGTTTTTCAATATTTGGTATTGGGCCCACTGTTTCTGCCGGTGTACCTGCTGTGCGGCGGTGTGAGCGTGCGTAATCCATTCGAGCGTGCTGCGGACTATTACGCCATGCACGGCCGTGGTTGGTGGCCTGGACGTAACTGAGAAAGTCTTCATCGATGTCACTGCGGCAAGTGCTGACATCAAACGACAACCTTTTATGTACATCTCTGTAACGTCGCCCCGCGTATCGTTGCACCTGTTACAGATCCAACAGGAGCACGAACCACCATGGCAGTTGTTCTTTATATCGGTGGCAGCAAGGATGGCGATAAGGGTGTGTTGCCGTACGGCTTCAGCAAAACCCGCGCAGATACCGAGCATGGCCCGGAAATTTACGTCGAACGGATGATGAGCGTGACCGGCAGGAGTGCAGTGCGGGTCATGGTGCTGGAAGACCTGCGTGACGACATCGCCAGCCAACGGCTGTATCAGCATCTAGCCTGAGTATTCAGGCACACGCGCCGGGCGGCAGGTCCGGCGCGTGCTGTCAACGGCTTTCCCCCAGGCCCGTGCATTGCCAGAATGGCAGCTTCCGTCACCGTGGTTACCGCACCGGCAATGCAAGACATCAAGCTCGCGCAGCAGATCGCGCAGACAATCGCCGACGAGATCGGCGCACAAGCCACTCAGGCCAAGGCCGCCATCGCGCTGTTGGATGAAGGTGCCAGCGTTCCGTTCATCGCCCGCTACCGCAAGGAAGTGACCGGTGGCCTGGACGATACCCAGCTGCGTAATCTCGAAAGTCGCCTGACCTATCTGCGCGAACTCGAAGATCGCCGCCGCGCGGTGCTGTCCAGCATCGACGAGCAGGGCAAGCTCAGCGATGGGCTGCGTGAGCAGATCATGGGCGCCGATACCAAGTCGCGGCTGGAAGATCTGTATCTGCCCTATAAGCAGAAGCGTCGCACCCGTGCGCAGATTGCCCGCGAAGCGGGGCTTGAACCGCTGGCCGATGGCCTGCTCGGCGATCCGATGCTGGATCCGCAGACTTTCGCTGCAGGCTTTGTCGATGCCGAGAAGGGCGTCGCCGATACCAAGGCCGCGCTGGAAGGCGCGCGCGCGATCTTGATGGAGCGTTGGGGCGAAGACGCTGCACTGGTTGGCGAACTGCGCAACTGGCTGGCTGGCAATGGCATCATTCGGGCCCGCGTTGCTGAAGGTAAAGAAGCCGAAGGCGCCAAGTACCGCGATTACTTCGAGCATGCCGAAGCGTTGGCGAAGATCCCCTCGCATCGCCTGTTGGCGCTGTTCCGCGCGCGTCGCGAAGAGTTCCTGTTCCTTGAACTGGACCCAGGCAGTGACGCTGAAGCCGGTCACCAGTATGCGGAAGGCCGGGTCGCGCATAACGCGGGCATCGCCAACAAGGAACGCCCGGCCGATCGTTGGCTGTTGGACGCCTGCCGCCTGACCTGGCGCGCCAAGCTGCATATGCATCTGCTGCTGGACCTGTTCAACCAGGCCCGCGAAAAAGCCGAAGCCGAGGCCATAACGGTGTTCGGCGACAATCTGAAGGATTTGATGCTGGCAGCGCCGGCCGGCCCGAAGGCCGTGCTGGGCCTGGATCCGGGTATCCGCACCGGCTGCAAGATCGCCGTGGTCGATGCAACCGGCAAGCTGCTGGCTACCGACACGGTGTATCCGCATGAACCGCGCCGGCAGTGGGAGCAGTCGCTGCAGACGATCAAGCAGCTGTGCATCAAGCACAACGTCGAGTTGATCGCGATCGGCAACGGCACTGCAAGCCGCGAAACCGACAAATTGGCGGGCGAGGCGATCGCAGCCTGTGCCAATCCCAAGCTGCAGAAGGTGGTGGTCAGCGAGGCCGGTGCGTCGGTGTATTCGGCGTCGGAGTTTGCTGCCAAGGAGTTCCCGGAGCTGGATGTATCGCTGCGCGGCGCCGTTTCCATCGCGCGTCGCCTGCAGGACCCATTGGCTGAGCTGGTCAAGATCGAACCCAAGGCCATTGGTGTTGGCCAGTACCAGCACGATGTAGACCAGTTCCGCCTGGCCAAGGCGCTGGACGCTCGCGTTGAGGACTGCGTCAATGCCGTCGGCGTATTCGTCAACACTGCCTCGGCTGCATTGCTGACGCGCGTGTCTGGGTTGTCGTCGACGGTGGCCGAAAACATCGTCCGTCACCGCGACGAGAATGGCCCGTTCAAGCGTCGCAAAGACCTGCTCAAGGTGGCGCGCCTGGGCGACAAGACCTTTGAACAATGCGCGGGCTTCCTGCGAATTGCCGACGGCGACGAGCCGCTGGATGCGTCGGCGGTTCACCCGGAAGCGTACCCGGTGGTACAGCGCATCGTTGCTGCCGCCGCGCGACCGATCAAGGCGCTGCTGGGTGACGGCAGTTACCTGCGCAGCTTGAAGGCCGAGCAGTTCACCGACGACAAGTTCGGTGTGCCGACCGTGCGTGACATCCTCAAGGAAATGGAGAAGCCAGGCCGCGATCCGCGTCCCGAGTTCAAGGCAGCCCGTTTCGCCGAGGGCATCGAGGACATCAAGGACCTGCGCGAAGGCATGATTCTGGAGGGCGTGGTCAGCAATGTCGCCGCGTTTGGCGCGTTCGTCGATATCGGTGTGCACCAGGATGGCCTGATCCATATCTCGGCCCTGTCCGACACCTTCGTCAAAGACCCGCGCGATGTGGTCAAGGCGGGCGATATCGTCAAGGTCAAAGTCTTGGAAGTGGATGTGGCGCGCAAGCGCATCGCACTGACCCGGCGCCTGGAAGATGCGCCCGCGCCGGCCAAAAAGTCCGAGCGTGACGAGCGTGGTGCAGGGCAGGGACGTGCTGCTGGCGCTGGGCGCGACAACGGTCAACGAGGCCAGCGCAACAATGCGGGCAATGGTGGCGGCCGACCGGCAGTGTCTGCGGCGCCGGCCAACAACGCACTGGCCGACGCATTTGCACGGGCAAAGCGCGGCAGCTGAGCCAGCTGCCGCAGGACCGCATCAATCTTGTAGGAGCGGCGTAAGCCGCGAAGCTGACAATGCTGAAGCACCGGGCATCTGTGCCGATCGATGATCTATCTGCTTCGCGGCTTACGCCGCTCCCACAACGCATGAATACAGAGGACTAGCTCAAGCCGGAGCAAGCGCGCGTTGCAGTGCCTGGCTGAGATCGCTGCCGGTATAGGGCTTGGACAGCTTCACGCCGGCATCGAACACTGCGGGCAGCTGATCGATATCCATCCCGGTGGCTACCAGGAACGGAATACCGCGCTGCCTCAGGCATTCTGCAACCGGGCTGCTGTTCTCGTTGCATGCCAGCCAATAGTCCAGGAACACGAGCTGAGGCTTCAGCTCCTCGATCATCTGCAGAGCAGTGCTGACCGAGGCGGCGACGCCGCCCACCTGCATGCCTTCCATCTCCAGCTGCATCTGCAGCAGCATGGCGTTCAACTCGTCGTTCTCGACGACCAGCACTCTCGTACCTTCGAGCGAGCCCATCGTTTTCCCCTGTACCTGGATCGATCGAAGTATAGCCAGTCGCCGAAACAGGCATTACACAAATATTTTCAGTCAGGGTCTGCCCAAGCGCCAAAAGCTCCGCTATAATTCCGCTCCTGCCAGCCGAAGTGGCGGAATCGGTAGACGCAGCGGATTCAAAATCCGCCGCCCTTAAAAGCGTGGGGGTTCGAGTCCCCCCTTCGGCACCAGAGAAAACAGGCACCCTTGGGTGCCTTTTTCTTTGCCTGGAATTCGGGATGCATTTCCGCAGTCATCGACCCGGGCTGGCCATTCCGTTCTGTCATTGCGCAGATGCTTGCGAGCTCGCCGACGGCTGCGGATGCCAGTCTAGTGTGCGTAGCTGATGCCAGCCTTGGCTCATAGATTTCGGAACGCAACTACCTCTGCTGCAAAAGCACGCGCTGTAGTGCCGAGCCATGCTCGGCAGGGGCTTCCTCTCTGATGCATCACCTTGCAGGGGGCGGCGCTGGCGGCTGGAAACGCTATTCGAATCCGCGTGGTCGATGCCAGCCCTTGCCTGCAGATGTCGGAGCACTAGTACCAATTCTGCAATGCACGGGCCGTAGTGCCGAGCCATGCTCGGCATGGCTTTCGCCGCGGCACATCAAGGCGCGGAAATGGCGCAGCTATAAAACCAGGATCGCGGAAGTTGCCGATCAGTCTTGTGCCTGGCAGATCCCAGGCTTCGCGGCTTACGCCGCTCCTACAAAGCGCGGTATCGCAGGACGTCGCGTTGGTTGAATGTCGCGAACAACAGCGCGGCCGTCAGATTGCAGGCTGATGAGCTCAACCCGAGCGGGCAGGGGATTGCACTGCCTGCAAAAACATCAAACAAAAAAAAGCCCCGATTTCTCGGAGCTTTCTAAAAAATGGCGTCCCCACGGGGATTCGAACCCCGGTCGCCACCGTGAAAGGGTGATGTCCTAGGCCTCTAGACGATGGGGACGCGTATTCTTTAAATCTCAAGTTGTAGATTCAGGCGGCCTAAGGCCTGAATTGGTGGAGCCAAGCGGGATCGAACCGCTGACCTCCTGCATGCCATGCAGGCGCTCTCCCAGCTGAGCTATGGCCCCACGTTGTTGCTAGCCCGCCATTATAGCGGCTTTTTATCGAATTGGAAGCTTTTTATTCTTCCGTGCAATCTCTTTGTAAGATTGCTCCGATAAAAAAAGACCCGATACGGCTGGGTCCGTTTGTACCTGATGAATGGCGTCCCCACGGGGATTCGAACCCCGGTCGCCACCGTGAAAGGGTGATGTCCTAGGCCTCTAGACGATGGGGACGCGTTATACTCATCAAATTGTCGACAATCCAAACGGCCTAATGTTTGGATTTGGTGGAGCCAAGCGGGATCGAACCGCTGACCTCCTGCATGCCATGCAGGCGCTCTCCCAGCTGAGCTATGGCCCCGGTGTTACGTTGTTACGTCGTTGCCGAGAAAGAAATAATAGCTGGGCTTCACATTTCCCGCAAGCGATTTGTGAAGAAATTTCTTCGTCCAATGAGATTGGGCTGAAAAGGCTGCGATCTGCTCCCAGCTCTTGCAGCGGACAACACCGATGCCCGCCAGGGCTGGTCCCCTGCAGCCTTGGCGACGAGGCAGTGTCAACCTGAGGTTGGGGATTGGGCCTGCCAGGGGTGTCGTTGTGCAACTTCTCTCATATGTAGTGCTGGGCTGCCTCTTAGGTGGCAGCGAAGGCCCAATGGTCTACAAGTGCGTAGGTGCAGAGGGGTACTCCTATCAATCGCTGCCTTGCACGGCTGCTGAGCTGAAGCGCTGGAATGTTGTGCCTGACCCGATAGATGAACGGACGCTCAGGCGCCTGGCTGAAACCCGTGGTCAGCTGCAGCGGGACAGGCCGCAGTTGAACCGCAATGTCAGGCTTGAACGCAGGCGCGGTGACGTAGCGCCAAAGATGAGTGCCTGCGAGAAAGCACGACAAGGCAGGGATCGTGCCTATGCCAAAGCGGGCTTGAGAAGGGATTTTGCTATGTCGAGCTTGTGGGACAACAGGGTTCACCAAGCCTGCAAGTAGCTGGTCTGCAATGATGCAGCAGCTTTTCTGTTGTCGATAGGTGGAGCGCGCAGCTATCAGTCGGCGATGTGGCGTCTGTGCGACGGTATTTAGTTATGGGAGTTCTGACGGGTTGCAGCAACAGTGATCGTGGGCCGCCGGTCGCCCGCGGGGGGATCGGTTGCACCGCATTGCAGTGGCGAAGCTTCAATCGCGGATAGGCCCATTCAATGCATTTTTCCTGCGGGTGAGCGCAATGAGGCTGGCCTCAGTTCTCTCCGGCCTTATGCCTGCTTGAAGCGAGTCTATCGGCGCCTGCGCTCAAGGGCTGTCCGAGCAGTGGTATGAAACCCAGTGAGTGCGTCTTCCAGGTCGCGCAGAGCTTGTTGTTCCAGAAGTCTCTCCAGCGCTGCGGCCTTCTGGGCGACGGCGGCTTCGTGGATGAAGGCGAACGCGCCGCGAAGAGAGTGCAGGTGCCTTCCGATAACGTTGCTTTGTTGGCTGATGCTGTCTGGTGTCACGTTATGAAGAGCCTGCTGGATCGCAAGAATGGAATCTTCCAATGATGTCATCAGTGGGAGATGCACTTCAGGGGGCAATGCGCCGGTAGCGATGTCCCACTGCACCTGCACGCCCAGCTCGGGAGGGGTGTTTTTGCTGATTGCAGCCAATGTTGTGCGTAGTGCTTCCAGTAATACTGGCTTGATCAGGATGCTGTTGATGCCCGCCTCTTTGCTGCGCGACCTGTCGCGGTCCGAAGCGTGGGCTGTAACCGCGATGATGGGAGTAGTAACCCCTTGCTTGCGCAGGGTGCTGGAGAATGCGAAGCCATTCATGCCGGGCATGTTCAGATCGGTCAGAATCAAGTCGTAGTTCTGACTACTGAAGGTGGCGATCGCCGCAGCACAGTCTTCGAACGTACTGGCGCTGCAGCCCAGCGTCTCGAGCTGCAGCTGCAGCAGTTTCCGGTTGGCTGGGTGGTCATCGACCACCAGCACATGCAGCGCGGTGTGCTGCGGTGTCACCGTAGTGTCTGGGAGCGAGTTTTCATTGGGCCTGACAGGGCCTGCAGCTGGCAGTGGCAAGGTAACAATGAAGGTGCTGCCATTGCCCGGGGTGCTCTTCACCTCGATGCTGCCTTGCATCAGCTCCGCCAGGCGCCTGCAAAGCGCAAGTCCGAGCCCAGTGCCGCCGTAGCGTCGCGCGATCGTGGAGTCGGCCTGCGAGAAAGTAGTGAACAGCGCCGCTTGCTGCGCCGCACTCATGCCAATGCCGGTGTCGCTCACCCCGAGCACGATGGCCGAGTCGCTGGCTGAGTCATCCTGCAGATAGACCTCGACCAGAACATCGCCGGATTCGGTGAATTTGATCGCGTTGCTGATGAGGTTGAAGATGACCTGCCGAATGCGTGTTGGGTCACCCATATAGCGCGGGTGCAGGCCATCATCAACAATGAGTTCGATTCCCAGCCCTTTGGCATGGGCCATGGGTGAGAACATATCGATGCATTGTTGCGCGACTTCATTCAGGTCGAAAGGTATCGACTCAATCGTCATCTGTCCGGACTCGACCTTGGAGAAGTCCAGAATGTCATTGATGATGTTCAACAAGGCAGAGGAGGATGAGGTGACCGCGTGTAGTCGACTGCTTTGTTCTGTAGTCAACGTAGTGCGCTCCAGCAGCTCAAGGTTGCCCAGGATTGCGTTCAGCGGCGTGCGGATCTCGTGGCTCATGATGGCCAGGAAGGTCGACTTGGCTTCGTTCGCAGCCTCCGATGCGGCGCGGGCGTTCTCCAGCTCCTGCTCAACCTTTTTGCGCAGGGTGATATCAGTGAAGTTGCACAATAGAACATCCATTCCCTGGTATTTGGTGGGGACGATGCTCGTCAGCAATGCGCATTGGTTGCCGTCGCGGGTCTGGATGTCCAGCTCGATGCCCGGCGAAGCCATGGCCTCGGCGTCATGCGCATTGAACGCATCAAGAAAACGCAGGTGCAACGGTTGTGCTGCATCGCTTGTCGCCGATGCATAGGAGACCATGACCGAGTTTTTCAGCAGCACTTCGCCTGTTGAAAGCGAAAGAAGTGCTTGCCCGAAGGGCGCGGTCTCGACCATTGTCCGGTTCAGATTCTCGCTCTCGATGATCCGTTCCGAGCGTAAATAGCCGGGCCGGAAAACCTTGTGTTCAATCAACAACAGCACTGCCCAGACAAAACTTATTGCGAGCAGCATCGCAGCGATGTAGGCCAATAGGGTGGGCCAGAGCGCGGCGATGATGGTCCGCCATGAAAAGGTGTGAATCAGCTGCCAGCCAGCGTTGGCGGTGGAGACTGGATCCGTTGCGACAAAACGCCCATCCATCTTCTCGAACCTGCCACGCTTGTCCGCGGGTGCTCCAGTGGCCCAGCGTTGGATCGGGAATCGCGCGATCTCACGGGCGTTTGGTTGCTGAGGGCCGAGGAATAGATCGCCCTGAGGGCTGGCAATCAGCCAGAACTCGTCGGTCTGCGTTGAGGCGAGCGATGCAGTCACCAAGGTCACAGGGTAAGACGCAACAAATAGTGCAAATGGCTGCGCTTCGGAAAAGGCCTGTTGCTGCAGAAACAGTGAAGGCCTGCCCGTGAGCGGGTCATCAGCAATGGGCAACCACACCGGCCCAGCAGGTGTAGGTTGCTGGCCGCCTGTGGCGGGCGGGTGCTGCTGATGAGGCGTCAGACGCTGGATGAGAGTCGTAGTGGACTCGTTCTTGTGCGCGGCGAGCAGGTTGCTGTCGGGCAGTGGACCGGCCCCGAGGAAGGTTCTGTCCGGGTTGAAAAAATAGATGGATGCCGTCAGCGCTCGGGCAAAGGTGCCGGCCTGGTGGCTGACTTCATCGGCCAACTTCAGATAAGGGGCAAAGCTCTCCAATGCTTGCCCTTGATCCGTGTCGCCAAGAACAAGTACTTGCGGTGAATTGGCCGAGCGCTGCAGCGTCATGCGGCCGCGGTTGTCGGCGAACCTGCTGACAAGAGCGTCGTCGGGTTCCTGCCGAGACTCCCATGCGTACTCTTCCTGTGCGGTAGTAATCCGCATTGCGCCTTCGCGTATCGCAAAGACCGACTGCAGCGCGATCAGGCGACTGGTCTGGTCGGCGTGTCTTTCCGCAATGTAGTCCCTGATCTGCGAGTGGATCACCACTGTGGTCACCGCCCCCAGGATCAGCGTCGTGACGATGCCGCCAACATAGAGCAGGCCGCGCTGGTGCCGGCTCAGCAGTTTCAAGGCATTTGCTCGGGAGGGCGTATCAGGGCTCGTATGTTCCTTTGCGCTGCCTGTCTCAGAGGCCATTTGGGATTTCACTCACGTTTGGCTGCTGCCCGTTGATGTGGCGAAAAGCCCGGTTTCAGGGCCTGGTCTGAAGGTTGAGGGGTGAATATTCGGACTGGGCCGATGTAGGCCGGACGGCTGCGCTGGAACAATGACCTCATCGAAAACAGCCCCTTCCCTGATACCGCCGCTCCTGGCGTGGAGACATCACCCATGAACGCTCTTGCCCAGTTTGTATCACCACGACCGGAAGCCCGGATGATCCAGAATGCGCTGGTGGTTGATGGCAATGAATTGCAGCATCTTCCGATGGTGAAGGTATTGCGTCAATCAGGTGTGTCTGAAGTTATTTCGGCCCTGGATGGAGCCCGCGCCGTGGCTGCACTACGTGACCGAAGCTGGGATCTGGTCGTCCTCGATCTGGATATCGTCGACCTTACCGGCCTGCAGGTGATCGACCTGTTGGCCGAGCGTTGCCGGACCGCCCGGCTGGCCATCGTGAGCAGCCAACCGAGCCGGATTTTGAACGCGGCATCGGCCTATGCAGCCCATCGAGGGCTTGCCGTGGTTGCCGCGCTGCGCAAGCCGCTGAAGGCGGAGCAGATCAGGAACATCATCGCCGCATCGGTCGAGCAGGCGGCTACAAGTCATGACGCTTTGTCACCCGTCAAGCCTGGTGCGCTGGAGTTCTCCCGCGACGAGCTGCGGGGGGCGCTGCTGGAGCAGCAGATCCAGGCCTATTACCAGCCGCAGCATTGCGCCATCACCGGGGTTCTGCGCGGTGCTGAAGTACTGGCACGGTGGCACCGGGCCGACGGCTCGGTGCTGGCACCGGCCGAGTTTCTCCCCGCAATTGAGCGCGAGGGGCTGCTTGAGTCGCTCACCAGTTACATGTTGTCCTGTGCGTTCGACTGCATCGCCGGTGAAGATTCTGGCTCGTCGTTGTTGATGGCCGTCAACGTTCCAGCGCGGGTGGCGACCGGTGTGCATTGGGCGCAATCTGTTGCCGACCACGCCTACCATGCAGGTGTCGATCCGAGCCGGGTGGTGATCGAGATCACCGAGGACGGCGGCGAGTTGTGCAACCCGGCATTGGCCGGGGCGGTTACCCAGCTGCGCCTGCGTGGTTTCAACTGTGCCATTGATGATTTTGGCAGCGGCGACTCCTCGTTGGACAGGTTGTTGCAGGTGCCGTTCAACGAGCTGAAGATCAACCGCAGCATGTTGGTGGAAGCACGCGATCATGCCCATGCCCGCTGTCTGCTTGCCAGTACCATTGCCATGGCCCGGCAGATGGTTGCCACTGTCGTCGTCGAGGGCGTGGAAACCTACATGGATCTGGATATGGTGCGCAGCTTGGGCTGTCACACAACCCAGGGATACCTGCACGGTCGTGCAATGCCCAAGGCCGACTACCTGCACTACATCGGCCATCAGGACTGAGTCGATGGGGCGCTGGCACTCGAGCCATGCGCAACAAGGAAGATGCCAGGCGTAGATCGGTGGCTTAGCTTGTACTTTCTGTGCCCGGCACCGATGCCGATGCCGATGCCGATAGCGTGTATTTTATCCCCCCTGACCGCACGGCCCGGGGGGTATTGGTATGGAGCCGGTAGTGTTGACGCTGCTTTGGGCGTGATCGTCCTGGTGGGTTTGCATGCGAAGCCGACGCTTGCCATCCGGCCGCGCACGACGGAGCTGGATGCTTACGCGGTGCCTGCAGTGGTGGCGGGGCTCGGGTAGTTGAGGGGGCGATCGAGCCCCATCTTCCGCGTGGGTCTCAGCGCATCGCAGCATCCGCGAGGTGCGATGCTATGGGGCGCCGTATCGGCTTGCGGGCAACGCTCCTCCGGTCCGAGTGCAGCAGGGCTTCAGCCGTGTGTGGCGTTGACCAAGTGCTTGGCTGCAAGGAGTTAACCCTCAGTGCAACGAATGGCCACATTTTTACTCAGAAGTCTTTGTCTTTGAGCGTGATGTGACATAAATTCTGTCCTGAAGTGCCTCGCAGGGTAGGGGATGCCTCCTCAGCCTGGATTGGCCAGCTGCCAGCGCACTTCACGGAGAGCCTTGCCATGAGTGGTTTCAAGATCAGAGTGATCTTGGCTGACGATCACCCGGGCATGATCGCTGGGGTGAAGTACGAGCTGTCATCGGTCGGCACCCTTGAGCTTGTCGGGACTGCCGCCGATTCGACTGAGTTGATGGCGCTGCTCAGCGGCGTTGCATGCGATGTCGTGGTCTCCGACTACGCAATGCCGGCCGGCGACTTCGGGGACGGGATCGCTCTTTTCGGAATGATCGCCAGGCGCTACCCGCAAGTAAAGCTGGTGGTGCTTACCATGCTTGATAATCCGGCCGTGCTGCACACTTTGCTGACGCAGGGGGTGACGTGCATCGTCAGCAAGTCGGATGCCCTGACGCATCTGGTGCCTGCGGTCCATGCAGCGCAGAGCGGCGGCAAGTACTACTCGCCCACCATTGAGAAGGTAGTGCAGGGCATCGAACTCAACAGGCGTAGCCGCAACCCCGCGGGCGTTTTGAGTATCCGGGAGTCCGAAGTAGTGCGGCTCTATGCCTCGGGCTTGACGGTCAACGAGATTGCCGAGCGCCTGCATCGCAGCAAGAAAACCATCAGCACACAGAAGGCCAGCGCGATGGAGAAGCTATCCATCGAGAAAGATGTTGATCTGCTGCGTTACGCCATGGAGAACGGGCTGGTTACTTCTTCAGGTGGCAACTCGGCCACATCTGAGGCAAGTGAAAGCTGAGCTGTTGGGTATAGAGCCACTGCACAATCCTCATGAAAACCCGGGCTGGGTCATTCGACGTCCAGCCCGGTTTTGCCGGACTCCCACTGCAGCATGATCTTGCGCCTGCGTTGTGGCGAGGCATACATGAATAGATTGAGTGTCTCCAGGAACTGATTCTTCTGGAGGGTGGATAGTCGGGCGAAATCGATCAGCAGCCGTCTCACGTCTGCGGTTTTCTTGTCCATCTTTGTATGTTCTCAGCCGCAGCTCAAAAGCAAAGCACGCATGCGAGCGCCACATTGGCGCCGCACAAGGAATTTGCTCATGTTGTGTCAAGCGGTCTGGCGCAGCCATAGGACCTGTCCCAATAAGGCTGAGATATCTTGCCTTTTGGTTGGCCCTTAGATTTCGGAATTGACTCCCAAGTGGGCTCTGGCGGCTGACTTGTGGCGGTTGTCGGCGTGAGGGCGCGACGAAGAACGGGGTGGCATGTGATCTGCTCGGCTCAGGACGCGCGGGCGATTGAAGGGCCAGCTTCGGCGTCGGCCAGACCGGATTCAATGCCGTATCTCAACAAGTCGACATCACGCTTCAAGCCCAACTTCAACATCGCGGCGCCTTTTTGGGTACTGATGGTTTTTTTGCTGCGGCTCAAGCGCTCGGCAATCTCGTTGACCGTCAATCCAGAGACAAAGAAGCGGATGACTTCCAGTTCCCGGGTTGTCAGTGTCTGCACACCCGAGCTTCCAGAGGTGACGGTTCCGGCGATCTCGGTGATGGTCGGCGACAGATAGCGGCCGTTGGCAAATGCGCCATGTACGGCGGGCATAAGGTGATTGAGCGAATCGGACTTGCTCAGGATGCAGGAAATGCCCAAGGTCAAAAGTGAGTGCACGATGCCGGGATTCTCCAGCATGGTGAGCACTACGATCTTGATGGACGGATAACGTTTTTTGACCAGTTTGAACAGCGCTATGCCGTCGCCGTAACGCCCGCCCGGCATGGAATAGTCGGAGATGAGAACGTCACACGGGCTGCGCGCAAGCACATCCATAAGCTCGGTCGAATTGCGTGCCGATCCCGTAACGGAAATCGTGCCAGCTGTTGTAAGTACGTACTGAAGGCCGGCACGCACGGCTGAGTGATCGTCCGCGAGAACAACGCGGAGGCTGAGTGGCTTCATGGCGGATCGGCTTCAGTTGTTGAAGGGGGAGAAACCTCTGCAGAGCAGACAGCTACGCCGCAGATAGCCGGCGCATGGCATGAAGGTGCAAAGAGGTTGTGGGTTGCTATGCGCCTGTTGTTACTTTATTTGCGTAGTGCTCGCAAAGTAAGCACCACAGGTCCTATTCAATGCGCTGGCTTCATAGGACATGTCTGATCTTCGGGCGGTGGTGGGCTGGTTTGCATTTGCAACCAGCTTGCTCTTATAGCTGCTTCAAGTGTTGTCGCAGCTAGGTTCGTGGCTTGGTTTTGCGGGGTTTTGTGCGCAGACGTGGGCATCGTTGTGCTCCACTGGAGGCGTGGTTGCGGTACGGGATGTGGCTGCTTTGAAACGGAGGTTTCATTGAGGGAAATCACAGCACGTTAGATGAGCGTTTCCCGATGATCGCCGAGCAAGAGCGGCTGGTGGCGAAAGTGCGCGCAATAAGTGATGTATCACATTAATATTGAGTGCAATCTTGTGGGGAATGATGATGGTTGATGATCAAAGCACCGTGGATGACGCTGCTCCAACGCCCGTAAAACGGCGCGGCCGGCCACGGCTTTACGCTGCGCCGCTATCTCAGGCTGAGCGCGCCAAGCGCTATCGCAAAGCCCGGCAGTGGGATGAAAGCAGCTTGGATGACTGCCGTGACCCGGTGTTGATGGATCGTCTGAATTGGGCGTTGAAACATAAGGAGACCTCCCAGGATGCCAAGGCAGCGCTGGATATCTACCTGGAAGAGCTGGTGCGTCGGCACCACAGCAAGGGCAAATCGCTGTTGAAGTAACTGGAGCGAGCCTGGGCATTGCCAAGACGATATGGGTCCAGCTGAACTTGCCAGGCTTCATTGGGGCAAGAGCTCCCGCTTTGAGGTGATCGGTGTTGGATTGGATCAGCGGCCATGTTGCAGTTGCCGGTTGTTGGCGAATGTGGGTTTCGGTCATTCCATTCCATTGAAGGCTGGCTACGCTGACTGCATGACCACGTTGATGGAACTGCAGGAAGCAATTGCCCGGCATAGTGATGCCGGCTTTACGCCTACTGCCATTCCACGCCTGGCGCTGATGCGCTCCGACGACGTCAGTGCCGCCTCGGAGTCTGTCTACGAGGCTTGGTTGCTGGTGGTCGCGCAGGGGCGTGTACGAATGACGCTGGGCGAGGAATTGTTCGAACTGCCCGCCCAAGGCTATGCGGTGACATCGGTGGACCTGCCGATGACCGGCGAAGTCTGCCAAGCAAGCCGCCCCCGGCCATTTCTGGGTGTCGCACTGAGCTTGGATCCCACGATTCTGGCCACTGTGCTGTTGGACATGGGGGAGCAGTTGCATGATCTTCCGCCATCTGCCGGTATGGCCGTGGGGGCGCTGGGAGACGGGTTACTGGATCCACTGACGCGTCTGGTGCGGCTATTGGCCCAGCCGGGCGACATTGCGATGCTCGCGCCCCTTTATGAACGAGAGGTGCTTTACCGGCTATTGCTCGGCGAACAGGGGGCGATGCTACGGCAGCTCGCGCTGTCTGACAGCCGGCTGTCACGGGTCAGCAATGCGATCAGCCACATTCGCCGTGAGTACACGTGCCCGATGCGGGTAGAGGTGTTGGCCAGGAAGGTGGGTATGAGCTTGTCTTCATTGCACCGACATTTCAAAGCGGTAACCGGAATGAGCCCCTTGCAGTACCAGAAACGATTGCGCCTGCAGGAAGCGCGGCGGCGCTTGGCTGCACAGCAACAAAGCGCTGCAAGTATTGCGTTTGCTGTTGGTTACGAAAGCCCATCGCAGTTCAGTCGTGAGTACAGGAAGATGTTCGGCGTACCTCCATCACGCGACGCAGTGGTGTTCCGCGACAGCATTCTGCGGCCAACTCGCCCGAGTGAAGGGCTGCAGGCGACGGACCTGGTACTGAGCGGTCTCAAGGATTGAGAGGAACAGGCAAGAACTTGCTGATATCTGGCTACCCGGTAGAGATCGAACGCTCCTAATCTTCCGCTTCATGCGCTGAGCAGATAGTCATCACGCAATGTGTCGTGGACCGATGTACCTGCCAATGCATGGTGCACTGTTGCGATCATCGTGTCGGAAAAATGGGCTGCTGAGCCTGGGAATGCCGTGGATCAGTCGCGTCGCGAGTCGGATCTCGCAATGGCGCACTGATATCGCCGGTGCATGCAGCCCGATGGAAAGTGGCTTGGCCAAGAGTTGAGCAGTTGTCGTCTTTCTGGGGCTCGCCACGCTTCCAGGGCAGCGGTGGGTGAATCGAGCAGAGTTGCCGCGAGATCTCCCTGGATGTTCGCGACAACCTGACCCACTGCGGATCGGGTTTCCTATTCACTACGCAATGCAACACTATCTGGAGGGTATTTCAATGAAGGCATCCGTCGTCAGTTCATTGGGCGGGGGGTTCGATGTGCGGGACATCGAGCTGGATCAACCTATCGGCCGGGAGGTGCTTATCGATGTCAAGGCCTCGGGCCTGTGTCATAGCGATCTGACGGTCGCCGTTGCTGGCATTGGCTATGCGCCGCCGGTAGTGCTTGGGCATGAGGTCGCCGGGATTGTGGTGGCCATTGGTGATGCTGTGTTCGATGTGAAGGTCGGCGATCATGTCGTCGCCAGCTTGATTCAGTTCTGTGGAAAATGTGTGCAATGCCTTTCCGGCCACACCCACGGTTGCTTGCACCCGGAGGCGACATTGCGTGGCGAAGCCGAACCAGCGCGCTTGCGCGCCACGGACGGCAGCGCAATCAATCAAGGCTATGGGCTGGGTGGTTTCGCCGCACAGGTGTTGGTGCATGAAAACCAGATAGCCTCAGTACCGAAAACGCTGCCCTTCGAGCAGGCCGCGCTATTGGGGTGCGGGGTGCTCACCGGGGCGGGGGCGGTGCTCAATACGGCCAAGGTGCAGCACGGGCAGACAGTGATCATCATCGGCGCCGGTGGCGTTGGATTGAGCGGCATTGGTGGTGCGGTACTTGCCGGTGCGTCGCGGATCATCGCTATCGATGTGGCCGAAGGAAAACTTGTACGCGCCAGTAGCTTTGGTGCGACCGACTTGATCAACTCCAGCGAAGTCGACCCGGTACAGGCGGTGAAAGCATTGCTTCCAGACGGCGCCGACTATGTATTCGACTTCGTGGGTATTCGCACCGTGATCGAACAGGGCTTGCAGATGCTGGCCAAGGGCGGCGGGTTGTATCTGGTCGGCGTCGCTGGAGCTACAACCATCGACCTTCATACCCTCAGTCTTCAGTTCAACCAGAATCGGATTGAGACGGTCTATATGGGCTCGTCAAACCTGAAGCGTGACATTCCCTTCTACGCGGATATGGCGCTGGCGGGGCGCTTGAATCTGGAGGGCTTGGTGTCGAAGAAAATCGCGCTTTCACAGATCAACGAAGGTTTTGATTCGTTGAAGGATGGCGCGATCGCCCGTGTTGTCATAACAGACTTTGAGAACTGATGACCCGGCACACTGGCTGTCACCGCTACAGGTACGTTATGACCGGACTTCACTGAGTCAAGGCGACGCAGGGAAGGCACAAACAACCCAAGCTAGTGGACATCGGGCGTGGTCCAGGGGCCCTTCAAACAGGCGCGTGGGCGCAGTGTCGGCGTAGATTCGAATCCGCTGTCTCTACATGTCGCTACGGCGGAGCAGGTGCTGGGTTGAGCCTGTTCCGTCGGACACCTTGTCTCAGCCAGCTAGTCGCAGCGCATCCACCACCAGCGCGAACGCAGCCGAGTGCTGGCGGCGGCTGGGGTAGTAAAGATGATAGCCAGGGAAGGGCGGGCACCAGTTCTGCAGCACGCGGATCAATCTGCCTTGTTCGATATGGGGGCCGAACTCTTCCTCCGGCAGGAAGGCGATACCCAGGCCATCCACCGCCGCCTGCACGATTGGCGGCGAGGTATTGAACACTGCCTGGCTCTCGACCCGTACGTTCACTTGCCTGCCGTTGCGTTCAAACTCCCATACGTACAGGCCGCCCGAAGTAGCGAAGCGGATGTTGATGCAGCTGTGTTGGGTAAGGTCTGCAGGCGCTTTCGGGATCGGGTGTTTCTCGAAATAGGCCGGCGACGCTGCTGCTGCCATCCGCACCTTGGGGCTGATCGGCAGCGCGATCATATCCTTGTCGATGCTTTCGCCCAGGCGTACACCGGCATCGAAGCGATCGGCGACGATATCGCGCAGTGCGTAACTGACGTCGAACTCGATGCGTAAATCCGGGTAGCGGTGCATCAGCGGTAGCAGTTTGGGCAGCAGGATGGTCTGCAACGAATGATCGCTACAGGTCAGGCGCAGGGAGCCGGCCGGTTTGTCGCGTAATTCCGTAAGGGCATCGAGTTCAGCTTCGATCTCGTCGAAGCGATTGCCGATGGCCAGCAGCAGCCTTTCGCCTGCCGGAGTGGGCGAAACGCTGCGGGTGGTGCGGGTCAGCAGGCGTATCTGCAGCCGCTCTTCCAGTGCCTTGATGGCTTGGCTTAGCGCTGACTGAGAAACACCCAGCAGCGCGCCGGCGCGGGTGAAATTGCCTTCACGGGCGACCGTGACAAAGGCCAGCAGGTCATTGAGGTTACGTCGTGCCATGGTGGCAGTGTGGCACGGTTGATTGATTAGTCCAGCTAATAGTGGCTAGAAGCATTGATTACCTTATCAACCGAGTCATCCCGGTGGACAATGGCCGCCAGCCCCCAATCACTGCCGGAGTTCCCATGTCTGTCAAAGCCTATGGCGCCCATGCCGCCGACAAGCCGCTGGAGTCGATGGATATCAGCCGTCGTGCGCCCGGTGCGCATGATGTGCAGATTGACATCGCCTATTGCGGCATCTGCCATTCCGATCTGCACCAGGTGCGCTCCGAGTGGGCAGGCACCCAGTACCCCTGCGTACCAGGCCATGAAATCGTCGGCCGGGTTGCGGCAGTCGGTGCGCACGTAAGCGGCTTCAAGCCAGGAGATCTGGTCGGGGTCGGTTGTATCGTCGACAGCTGCCAACACTGTGACGACTGCGACAGCGGGCTGGAGAACTACTGCGATGGCATGGTCGGCACCTATAACGGTGCGACCGCGGATGCGCCGGGCTGGACATTGGGCGGCTATTCGCAGGAAATCGTGGTCCATGAGCGTTATGTGCTGCGCATTGGTCATCCGGAGGAACAGTTGGCTGCAGTAGCGCCGCTGCTGTGCGCCGGCATCACCACTTACTCGCCGCTGCGTCATTGGAACGCCGGCCCGGGCAAGACAGTAGGCGTGGTCGGTATTGGCGGTCTGGGCCATATGGGCATCAAGCAGGCCCATGCGATGGGCGCACATGTGGTCGCCTTCACCACCTCCGAATCCAAGCGCGAGGCGGCGTTGGCGCTGGGCGCGGATGAAGTCGTGGTATCGCGCGACCCGGCGGCTATGGCTGCCAAATCCAAGCAGTTCGACTTGATCGTCAACACCGTGGCGGCACCGCATGATCTGGACGCGTTCCTTGCACTGCTCAAGCGTGACGGCGCGATGGTGCTGGTCGGAGCACCGGCAACCCCGCACCCGTCACCCAATGTGTTCAACCTGATCATGAAGCGGCGCACCCTGGCTGGCTCGCTGATCGGCGGCATTCCAGAAACGCAGGAGATGCTGGACTTCTGCGCTAAGCACAAGATCGTGGCCGACATCGAGCTTATCCGTGCCGAAGACATCAATGAAGCCTACGAGCGCATGCTCAAGGGTGACATCAAGTACCGCTTCGTGATCGACAACGCGACCCTGTCTGCGTAAAGCGAGGGGCCAACGAAGTCTGTTCCCCTGACGTTGGCCTTGGTGGCCAACGTCAGGATGGCGGCGTTGATGTGTTGGGTGCCATCTGGTTCTCGACGTGTGCGAGATTGGGCAGCAGGATGGTCTGCAGCAAATGATTACCGCAGGACCTACCCACGCGGTCGCAGTTGGCGTCAGCGTGCTGCGGCAAGCCCGAAGATCGGCAGGTCGATGGCGAAAGATGAAACTGCCGAGTAGTCGTCGGCAGCCCCTTAGCTCCGGTGCGGTTGCTGGGTGGGCCCTCAGTGCAGAGTGGTATCGCTCAGTGCGTCCTTCAGGCGCGGACTTTCGATGTTCAGCAGACACCGCGCAAATAGATAGAAGCGATACGCGTCGGCGAAATTCGAGCCGAGGCCGAACGAGACCCGTACGGCGCCGCAGTCGCCCTTGCCAAGAATCTTGTCGTCGAACGTGCGGCAATCGAGGATCTTCTCGGTTTTGTCCAATTCGCAGTGCTCTGCGCCTGCGGTGGTGTAGGTGGCCTGCTGTACCGCGCCCAGGTTGCAGAAACAGCCGTTGCGCACGCTGATGCCGTACGAATCAGCAGCGCGCCTGACCAGCGCATTCGGAAAGACGGCGTTGTAGCAATCGAAGAAGTTCAACATGATGGTCGCGCCCTTGCTGTCTTCCGGCGGCCCGTAGATGCGACAGAGCGGGGTCTGGCTCTTGATATCGTGGCGTAGCTCCAACAACTGCGTCTCAAGCCATCTGGCCAGCGTCTTCGAGCGCATGCTGAGTTGGTCGAGCCCGAGCCGATTGATGAACTGGAGCCCGTGGGCGATGGAAGGGAAGGATGCGTAGTTGGGCGTACCCACCTCGAACCGCTGTCCTTCCTCGCGATAAAGCAGCCGGTCGGTGGGCGACCACGGACCAGAGTAGTAACACACCGCACCGCCTGCGAAAGAGGGCGGTGTGAGCTTCTCAAGCGAGGACTTCTTTGCGATCAGACAGCCTGCGCCAGTTGGGTAACCGAACATCTTGTAGAACGATATGGCGATGAAGTCCGGCTGATGGATGGAGCAGTCCAGCACCGCCTGCGGAACGAATGCCGCTGCATCGCATAACACCATTGCACCGCGATCCTGTGCCAGCTTGATCCATTTCAAGTCGTGGCGGGTGCCGGTGGCGTTGGATTGTGCAGGGTAGGCAAGCAGATGCGGATGCCCGGGGGTGAGCTGCTCGAGCGAGCGCTGCATCAAGCTGTCGTGTATCTGCAGGGTCTTGTCCAATGGAACGTACTTGACCGAGGCGCCCTTGGATCTGGCGTACTCGCGCAGGCCGTGGACCGAGGTGTGGTTGTCCTTTGTCAGCAGAACCTCGGAGCCGGCTTCAAACGGGAAGGACTCGGCCACTAGGCGGATTGCGCCACTGGCATTGGCGGTGAAAATAATTTCGTACTCGTCAGGGGCGCAGTTGAAGAATCGGAAGATTTCGATCCGCGCTTGGGCGTAAGCCGCCTGCGACGTCTGCGAGCCGCTATGTGGATTGCCGAGGATGGAGCTCTTGAGCACCTGCAAGTCCTGCTCAAGCAGGCTCTCCGGCGGCAGTGTGCCGCCCACGTGGTCCAGGTAGGTCACCTGCTGGGCATCCAGTCGCGCGAACTCTGCCTTGCGCAGTGCTTCAACTTCGGCGTCAGGGTAGCCCGGATTCTCGGCGAGGAACGCTGCTCGCATCGCCTGATACGGCTGCAGCAACGGCGCGTCATGCAGCGGGATAGGGCTGCTCGCCGTCATTTCGGCGACTTCTGGCGTCAGTTGCCGGAACGCTTCCAGTGCGGAGAAGTCGGGGAGCGGGCCTGGTGCGACCGATTCCTTGCAGGCCAGATCAACCTGCCCACGCAGCAACCAGGCCTTGACCTGGTAGCTGCGGTCGGGCGCCTGCTCATGAAACTCATCAAGCATGGTGTCCAGATAGTGCTCGCGCGTAGCAGTGTCGCACTGGTTGAACTCTTCCAGCAGGATGCAGACGTTGAACAGGAACTCGCGCGTACCGGCATCGTCCAGCAAGAAACTGTGAGGGCACGAGGTTGCTACGTCGCTGACGCCGCGATCGAGTCCCTCCAAGGCGAATGCACGGGAAATGGGTGTGTGATCGCTCAAGCTGAGCGCCGCATCCATGATCGCTGACGGGGTGCCAAAATGCTTCTGTGATTGGCGCCGAGCCAGATCGAATAATTCGTTGTAATGAAATACCGTGCCGTAGATCTTTCCGCCCGGACGCAGCACGCGTTTGAACTCGCGGGCGACCCGGGCTTTATCCGGCGGAAACATCAAACCGAAGCCGCAGACGATGATGTCAAAGCTGTTGTCCGCGAATGGCAGGTCCGCCATGTCAACATCGTGTTGAAAGCTGACCTCGCGTTGCAGTTCTTCGCTTAGCACCCTCTTGGCCACGTCTACGGCGATCTTTGAAAGATCGGTGGCGACAAGCTGCATGTTCAGCGGCTTGGCCAGGTCCTCGTAGAGATGGGTGGTGATGAGGCCAGTGCCGCAGGCAACTTCTAGGATGTTTGTTGGCGGTGCGGCAGGATCGATATCCTTGCGGATCTCCTGGACCAGAAGCTGGCCGTAGGGCTTGAATAGTCGTGGGCCCAGCACCCGTTCGTAGAACTCCATGAAGGTACTGAGCGACCATTTCTGGTCGGACACCGTCTTACAGTGGTGCTGCGCTGCGTCATGCATTGCGGGCTCCGGGGTACAGTTGGTGTTTGGCGAATTTTCTGCCTTTTAACCCATGAAACTCTGACCGGTCAATCAAGCTTTTTCCTAGGAAAAAGCTGGCGGAGTTCCCTGAGTGACCGGTGTCCGTACATACGGATACGGACGGAGGCTTGCGCGGGCTGGAGCGACTACCCGGGGTCCATCCGCACTGGCGTTGCATCGCATGGTCTGCCCAAGCCCGCTCCGCACTAGGGCGGGCCGAGCAGGCCGTTTCCGCTGCCTGTCGTGCTAGATCGCGGTTGGCAGCGGCGGTGTGCTCAGTACGCCTGCGATCAAGGCATTCATACCATGCGCGAACTCTGCTTCCAGTTCGGCCTCCTCGGCAGCGTGTGCGGGCGTCGGCATGCCGGTACCGACGTTGATGGCCGAGTAGATTGCATCGGCGCCGGCGAGGCAGTGGAACGCCAGCGTCGCCAGCAGCCAGCGGGCCTGCGCGGCCGACTACGCTTCCGACGCGCAGTTCGGTGCGCACATCGATGTGGGCCGCCGCTTCGGCCCGAAGCAACAGTTCGGTATCCGCTTCAATGGCGCATATCGCGACGGCGACGGCGCGATTGATGACCAGGACAAGAAGATGCAGCTTGGATCGCTGGCCTTGGACTGGCGCGGTGAGCGCAGCCGCTTGTCGGCCGATCTATACAGCACCGAAGACCGCGTCGACGGCCCCTCACGTGGCGTCAGTCTGGCAGCGGGCGTCGCTATTCCAAAGGCACCCAAGGCGGGTACCCAGATCAACCCGTCCTGGGCCTTCGTGGAAACCCGCGACAAGGGCGCGATCCTGCGCAGTGAGTACGATATCAGCGAACAGGTGATGGCCTATGCGGCGATCGGCACCAGCAAGACCGACTACAAGTACAACGGTTCGATTACCGCGCAGATCCTCAATCCGGCCGGTGACTTCAAGACCGTGATCGGGCAGCTGGCCTTCGACGTGGACAAGCACTCAGCCGATGTCGGTCTACGTGGCAACGGCAATACCGGTGAAATCGGCCATCAATGGGCAGTGAACGCCACGCACTACGCCCATGACCAGGACGACTATGGCCGCCGCAGCGTACCCGGCGCTGATTGGGTGACCAATATCTACAACCCGGTTTGGGGGCCGGCGGCGCCGCTGATAACTCCGCATATCTCGCATACCGAGCTGCGCCTGCAAAGCGTTGGTGCAGCGGGCACCGTGTCGTTCGCCGACGACAAACTGCAGCTGACAGTTGGCGTGCGTCGCCAGAAGGTGGTCAGCGAGACCTACAACATCAGTACCGGCGCACGCACATCACGCTATGACGAAAGTGCGACCACGCCCGCGGCGGCGCTGCTGTACAAGGCAGCCAATGGGCTGTCGCTGTACGCCAACTACATGGAAGGACTGAGCCAAGGCGCGACCGCGCCAATGACGGCGGCCAATGCCGGTAACGTATTTGCCCCGTTCAAGACGCGTCAGAAGGAAGCCGGCCAGAAGCTGGACCTGGGCAGCTTCACCCAGAGCTTCAGCGTGTTCGAGATCACCCGGCCCAGCAGTTATACCGATCCGGTAAGCAACCTGTTCTCGTTTGGCGGACAGCAACGCAACCGTGGCATCGAGTGGGGTTTCTTTGGTGCGCCGTTGGAGCAGCTGCGCTTGATGGGCGGCGTGAGCTACGTTGATCCGGTGCTGAACCGCACCGCTGGCGGCGTCAACCAGGGCAAGAACGCCACTGGCGTGCCGAAGCGCCAGGCCAAGCTCGGCGCCGAATGGGATGTGCCCGGTTTACAGGGCTTGACCCTGACCGGCAACGCTACCGCGATGTCACGCCAGTACATCAGCGCCGACAATTCGCTGTCGGTCGCTGGCCGCACCCTGTTCGACATCGGTGCTCGCTATGCCACTGAGATTGATGGACGAAAGCTGACCCTGCGCGGTAGCGTCAATAACGTCGCCAACAAGGCGTATTGGGGCATGCCGCTGCTTTCCAGCCTTGCGCTGGGTGCACCGCGCACTGTGTTGTTGTCGGCGACGATGGACTTCTAAGTCCCCGCGCGATGCCGGGGCCCGCATGGTCCCGGCATCGGATTCGAACAGGAAGGAAGCTAGTGAGCTCGTTGCGGCGAGGTAGCTACCGGAAGTGGGTCCGGATCGTTCAGGTCCGCCACGCCGAAAGCACTACCAATGCGGTATCGTTCGCACCGGCGCAGCATGCGAAGGGAATAGTGGCAGCACGTGCACCGCCAGTTCCTGCAAGACGTCCTGCGCCGGGCGCTGACTGAACTGGATTCCCAGCGCCGCATGATTGACACCCGCCTGCTGCCATTCGCCGAGCAGGTCGATCAAGCCGTTGCGGCCGGTCCTCAAGGTGTAGCCGCCATCGATCGGCGTTCTTGGATGATTGGGATCTTCGACCAGATCCAGCCACTCGTTGGTGACATGCGGACGGAACCCGCCGTCCCCGATCAACCCTCGCCACGCGCGTATCTTCTCGGCCAGACGCTTCGGCCCGCCGGCGTGATGCGTGGCGTCTGGATACGTCAGCCAGCCATCGGCATGCTCGGCCACCCATTGCAGCGATTGCCGGGAGGTGCCGGTAACCAGGAGTGGCACCGCGCCGGCTACCGGCTTGGGCAGCAGCTCAATCCCTTGGGCGCTGCCAAGGCGGGAGTCGATGTTCAGTACGCCCGGTTGCATCAGTTGGCGCACATAACTGACGGTATCGGCGAACCGTTCGGCACGTTGTGCATGCTCCAGACCATAGGCGGGAAACTCCACCGGCCTGTCGCCGGAGGCGATACCCATCACCAAGCGTCCGCCGGACAATTGGTCAATCGTGGTTGCAGACTTGGCCAGATCAATAGGGTGTCGCAGCGAAAAGATGGCGCTGCCCGTAGCCAATGCGATCCGCTCGGTTTGCGCCGCAAGGAACGCCAGATAGGTGAAGGGGTCGAATACCTGCCCAGCGTCGCCGAACAATGGATCGAACAAGGGAACGTCGCGGACCCAAACCGCGGCGAATCCGGCGCGATCAAGCTGGCCAACCAGCGCTGATTGCCCTGCCAGGACCCGCATGTCGCCACGATAGAAACGCAGCGGCAGGAAGATGCCCAGGCTCAACGCGCCTTCGCGGAACATCCGTTGGTAACCAAGGTGGTGTGCGAAAGCAGGGGCTGATGCTCCGGCCAACGCAGCTGGGGTGGGGAAGCTGTTGTTCAATGACGTCATGTTCTGGTTCTCAATCATGGGCCGTCGCTGGTTCGGGGATCAAAACGCCGCGCTGTACGGCGGGTCGTTGAGCGACGCGCACATGCCAATCGCTCAGATGCGGATAGGCGCTGAAATCCATATCGATGATGCGGGCGATATGCGTCCAGCCGAAGCCGGCAATATCGGCAATGGAGTACTCGTCTCCGGCAAGCCAAGGTTGGTCGGCCAGGCGCTCATCCAAGGTGGCGAAGAACTCGTTGCTCAAGCGGCGATAGCCCTCAATGGCTACTGGAAGTGGGGCTTCGGAAAACATCTCGAAGTGAACGCGCTGGCCGAGAATTGGTCCGACGCTGGCTGCATGGAACATCAGCCAGGTAATCGCTTCCCATCGTGTGGCCGGCTGCTGTGGCAGAAGGCGGCCGGTCTTGTCTGCCAGATAGAGCAGGATGGCGGCTGACTCGAAAACGGTGATGCCAGTGGATTCGTCGACAAGCACCGGAATCCGCGCGTGAGGATGTAATTTCAGAAACGTCGGTTGCTGATGGTCGCCATTGGCGATGCGCACGTGGTGTACCTGATACGGCAATCCGAGCTCTTCCAACGCAATGGATATCTTGAATCCGTTTGGCGAGCTGTCGGTGTACAGATGAAGTGTTGGGTGGTGCACGAGGCTGTCCTTGTTTAGGGGTGCAGCTCACCGAGCGCATCCTGGGCGAAGCCGGCGGCGTGGCGATGGGAGCAATAGGGAAGGCGGAAACAACGCGGGCGCCCGGTGACCGCAGGTGGCTGCTGTTTGCTTAGTGAGGGAAGCGAGGTGAGGGGTTTTGCGAATGTACGTCCCCGAGGCCGCACCCTTTGGGCGCTTCATGATTCATTTGTTCTGACGTCCTGCCAGCTGGGAATGGCTGCAGTCTAGGGGCCGGGGAAGGCTTGAGAAAACGATTTTATTTGGCTGTATAAGTTAGATTTTCTAATGATTAGTGGCTCTGTATCGGCACTCCATTCGCAGCCTTGGAGAAGGTTTCCTTCGTGTGTCTACAACGCCGTAAGCGCCACATTGAGACAGGAAAATTAGCCATTTGAGCGAGAACGTGGCGCGTGCACGCCGGTTGATCGACGGCGGATTCTCGCTTCCGCGAGATCGGAGCATTTCTGTCCCCATGAAATTTATCTTTTCTCATCTTCAAACATGCCCCAAGCTGGCTTGGTTCGATCGGCGTTGGCGTGCCGAGATGGCGTTTACTTCCATGCTTGAAAGTCAGAGGAACTGAGCTGATGGGTGCGGTCCTACCATTGTTGGCGCTGCGCGCGTTTGTTGAGACCGGTCGTCATGGCAGCCTCAAGGCTGCTGCCGAGGTCATGGGCGTTACACCAGGTGCGGTCAGCCAGCAGCTGAAATTGCTGAGTGATCGCACGGGTGTCACGCTGTTCACTCGCAATCGCTACGGTGTTGCGCTCAGTCCTGCGGGCGCGCAGGTGTATCCGGCGTTGCTTCGCGCCTTCGACACCATCCAGGACAGCATGGCCGTACTGGAGGCTATCAACGGGCGACAGACGTTGACCATCAGCACCGTGCCGGGGTTTGCGGCATCCTGGTTGGTGCCGCGACTGGGCCGTTTTACCGAGAAGCATCCCGATATCGAGGTGCGCGTTGAAGCCTCATCTGCCTTGGTCGATCTACGCCGCGACCGGATCGACATTGCGATTCGCCATGGGCTTGGCGAGTACCCGGGATTGGTTTCAAGGCACCTCGCTGCACCGGTGTTCCTGCCAGTAGCGAGTCCTGGGTTGCTCGCTGGCGGCAAACCGATCCGCAAGCCGGCCGATTGCCTCAAGTTCCCATTGCTACAGGACTCCGATCGCAGTGATTGGCGGCTTTGGTACAAAGCACTGGGTGTCGCGGACGATCCGCGCATAGAACGAGGCGCTGCATTCGATGATGATGTGCTGTTGATCCGCGCGGCAGAGGCGGGGCAGGGCATTGCCTTGGTGCGCGATGTCTACGTGCAGGCGGAAGTGGCCAGCGGCAGATTGGCGATCGCATTGGATCAACCATGGCCCACTGAGTTTGCCTACTATGCGGTGACCCTTCCGGTCGCAGAGGGCAAACCGGCAATCGCCGCATTCCTGGACTGGCTGCAGGGCGAGGCGCAAGGCGAGAACCCGTTGCTTTGAAGGACGTGCATAGGAATTTTGTCGTTGCCTGATCCAAAGCGCTGACGAACGCGTCAACGGCCTGCGCTCGTCTTCCACGGCAGCGTGCTCGCGCTTGCAGGCAGTCGGAGGCCGGCGCCTTACCGCTTGGTTGTTCCAGAAACACAGGGGTTGTCGGTAACCCACCAGCGCCAGGGCAGGTTGACTGCTTTTGATATGCCGACGCGAGGGCCTTGTCCAGGCGTAACAGGAGGATGCGCCCCATCGGAGACAATCCGAATGCCACGATCACCGCTCACCAGATCAGCGCCGTCGTGTTCGCGATTGATACCAAATGCCTGGGATAACTTGCCCGGGCCATTTGCCAGATCCACGGGACCTTTTGCAGCAGGCCTGAGTGCATACATCAGATCCAAACCATGCAAGGGCTGCGCAGCCCTGAGCAACACGCCCACGCCTTCATCAAGCTCACCACACACTGCGTTGCTGCCCCAATGCATGCCATAGGTGAAGTAGACATACAGATGTCCCGGAGGGCCGAACATCGTCGCGTTGCGCGCGGTCTTGCCGCGGAATGAGTGAGCCGCGGGATCTTCGCTGCCTGCGTAGGCCTCAACTTCAACGATGCGCGCACAGCGGCCGTCGTCATGTAGCAGGATCTTGTTGAGCAGCTCCGGCGCCACCACAGTGGGATGCCTGCGATAGAACTCGCGTGGCAGCACCAGGGTGCGTTCAAGAAGAGACTTCATAGGCCGATCCTACCCGCAACGCAGCGCCTGCGCGTGGGGCTCCCTGTCAGCAGGGCTCCTTGGGAAGGTCGCGCCATCCGCCTTCAATGCGCTCCAGTCGACGCCCTTGGATGCAGCGTTGCCCCGCGCGAAGTGGGGCAGGCCGGGATTGCTCCCACAGTAGTTGCCGCAGCCGAGCGGCTTCCGCTGCGCCAACGCTGTCTGCGGCTGCCATCTGCCGCTCGAGTTGCTTCAATTCTGCTTCAATTTTCGCCTGCTGTTCTGGCGTGGGAGTCAGTGCGCGTTCCAATGCAGCCACCTGCCGTCTTGCATTCCACTCGATCAAACCCATGGCGATCAGCACGGCTGCGACGACCAGGATGATCGCCCGCAACCAGAATCTGGACTCGTCCGAAGGCAGGGCATTGGCGGAAGTTCGTGCCCCATGCCGGTGCCGCGGACGGATTTCCACCGCGCTCAGATCGGCCTTGCCGAATGTTGGTTCCTGGCGTTCTCGTTCCATGAAATACCCCGGTATGGCTCCTAATCCATCCCACAACTGGCCCCGGCGCAGGTCATCGTGTTGTAGTCCAGCAACGTCGAATGACCCGGATTGCCGGTGGGGCGCGGAACCCCGTAGGGCACGATGAAGGTGGCCGAGTGGGCTCCGTACAGCCCAGCAGGAATCTGCATCGCTTTCAGCACGACGTAGCCGTTATGCAGATAGGACCGGCTACGCCGGTTGTCGCTCGCACCCGATACGGGCGGGACATCCTTTTTGTTTGCGGCGTCGTAGGCGACCTGCCATTCCTGTGCGTCGCTGGACCGCGCTTCACGCAGCAAGCCCTTGGCGACGGCATCGCGCAAGCCGGCTTCGCCGGCCAGCGGCGCGCTACGGTCGCGGAACTGGTCTGGAGACTGGCTGGCATCGGTGATCATCCCTGTGCCGGTCGCAGCCCCCACGGTAACGAAGCCGTTGTTGGCGATGAATGCCCGCGCCACCGGCTGACCAAACAGCCGACGCGCGATCGGGTTGATCTGATCAAGCCTGCTCTCGCTCAGATAAAAGTAGCCGCACGCGCCCTTGTTGTCGTAACTACTGTTCAAGCGCGGCACCGACGCTGGTAAGCCGGCAATGGTTTGCCGGTGATAGCCACTGACCAGTACACCGACGATGCGTGTCTGAGCGGACCAACCAATGTTCCAGACTGTGGGCTCGTAAGCGCCCAGCATCAACACCACGGGGGCGCTGGATTCGTTGACGGCGACGTCAATCTGGGTCGCTTCATGGCCGCTTTGGTCAATCTGGTAGTCCAGCTTGCGGCCGGAATAGGCACCGGCGGCGTAGACGATAAACTTTGCAGGTAGGCCTGGCATTTCGCAGGCCGTAGGCCCGGAAGGCGACGCTGCAGCGGCGTTGGGTTGGAACGGCACCAGGCGGCTTTCTGCAGTCGGCGCTGCGTTTTCGTTCAGCGGTGCCGACGCGCTGGTGGGAGCAGATGAAACGGCGCCGCTTTTACCGGCAGGGTCGATATCAGTAGCGTGCGAAACAGGCGGGGATGAGCCGTCCTCGCCTGCATCCGCACCGGCAAGGCTTCCTCCCTGCTTTTCCTGCTCCTGCGGGCGATCAAGAAAATCACAGCCCGCCAACAACACCAGCACGAGCAGCATGCCCGCAGCATTCCCTGTGTTCATCAAAGACCCCCATGTCGTGGCGCAATCCTATGGCCAGGCGAGTGCGCTGTCGACTGTCCCACCGGGTACCGGGGCTACGCGCCATCGGAAGTGCGGGAGATCTGGTGAAACAGGGGATGAGCATTGGTCGGTGCGGACCGATGCTGGATTTGGGTACGTTGCACCGCCTGATTTAGTGGTGCATCACTATATTCGGGGTGCATTTGAATCGTCGGCAGTTCTGGCCCGATCCACGTGGCAGGACTACCGATTCAATCGGCCGCTGCGGCCTCACCAGTCGGTAGGTGCATAGTCCTTCAGGAACTGGCCCCATACATGCTCACCGCTGTTGAAGCCGTGGATGATAGGGTCAACGATGCGGGCGGCGCCATCGATGATGTCCAACGGTGGGTGGAAGCGTTCTTCCTGCACCTTGCGGGCGGCCAGGCCTGCCGGATCTTCGTCGGTCACCCAGCCGGTATCCACGCTGTTCATGTGGATGCCATCGTTCTGGTAATCGGCGGCCGAGGTGCGCGTCATCATGTTCAGCGCGGCCTTGGCCATGTTGGTATGCGGATGGCGGGTGGTCTTGAAGTTGCGGTAGAACTGGCCTTCCATCGCCGACACGTTGACGATGTGCTTGTCGCGCTCTGGTGTGGCCAGCATCAGCGGCTTCAGGCGCGCATTGATGATGAACGGTGCGATGGCATTGACCAGCTGGGTTTCCAGCAGTTCCACCGACGGCACTTCAGCCATGCGCAGACGCCAGGAATTGCTGTCGCGCAGATCCACCTGCTGCAGATCCTGATCCAGGCGGCCATCGGGGAACAGATGACGCTGGCCCAATAGTTCGTCAGCCAGCAGTGGAACCTGCGACAGCTCGGCAGCGCGGGTCAAGCCGTCCTTGCCGACAGCGTGCGGCGACGGCAGTGCGGCCGCCGCAACCGGCAACAGGTCGGCACTGCGCAGGCCTTCGTAGTTGCCGATCAGCTTGCGGATGGTATCCGGCAGGCTCTGCACGGCAACAGTTTCGCCGGCCATCATGTGCGCGTAGAACTGCGGCGGGCGGCGCACGGTCTGGCAGGCGTTGTTGATGATGAAGTCCAGGCGCGTGCGCGTGGCCAGCAGCTCGCTGCAGAACGCTTCCACGCTGGGCGTGTGGCGCAGATCCAGCCCGTACACCTGCAGGCGATGGCCCCACACGGCGAAATCGGGCTCTTCGGCATAACGTGCCGCCGAGTCGCGCGGGAAGCGGGTGGTCACGATCAGTTCGGCACCGGCGCGCAGCAGCTTCAAACCCGCCTGGTAGCCGATTTTGACCCGGCCGCCGGTCAGCAGCGCTACGCGTCCACGCAGGTCCGCGGTCTCGGTGCGCTTGATGTAGTTCAAGTCGGCACAGGCCGGGCACATCTGGTCGTAGAAGTGATGCAGCTGGGTGAACTTCTGCTTGCACACATAGCAATGGCGCAGCTCGGGCGAATGCACGGCCTCTTCGGCTGCGGCAGCGCCTTCACCGTTGCTGGCATCGTGCAGGCCAGCAGCGTGCGGCGGAAAATAGTTCGGCGTACTGAACACCGGCTTGCGGCGCAGGGCGCGGATACCGGTCTGGTCGAGCAGTGCCTCGGACTTGCGTACCTTTTCCTGATGGCGTTCACGGGCCTGCTTCTTGAGCATCTGCCGGCGCGCCTTCGGTTCGGGGTGGAATACCTTGGCCACGACCTGGTGCAGGCGCACGCGGTCGGCTTCGGGCAGCGCGTCGAGCATGCCGCGATCGGCTTCAATGGCCTCCAGCAGATCCAGCGCTTCGCGCAGGCGATCGGCCAAGGGCAGGGCAGGGGCAACAGCTGTGTCGGTGGTGTTCAAATGACAATCCGGAAAGAGCGGCGGCAAGCCGTGAATGGACAGCAGAGCGATGACCGCCTCGATGCGGGTCCATGCTGTAGCGGACCGGGAACGCCTGGTCGGCGGCAATTGTCCCAGATATCAGGGGGTTGGCGCCAATCTTGGGCTGCAGCGGGGAGCGCAGGCCGCCTTTTGGGGCTATTTGATGGCCTGAAGGCGGGGAGTTGGCGCAACTGGAAGGGTTGGAGGGCCAAACCTTGCCGCCCCCCGGCCGGAACTGCCGCTACTGCAAAGCTCACGAACCTAAACGATAGGGTTGAATTGCACGGATTCCGGCAGCTTCCAGCGACTCGCCAAGCGTTGGCTGCGAAGACCCTGGTCGATGACTCTGCGTGACCAGCGCGGGCACTGCGCGGGCATTACATCAATGACTTCTGGAATGACTTCTGGGGGGCGATGCGCCGCGCACCGCAGTGCTAGCTTGCAGGGCTCCGCCGTTACATTCCAAGGTGCAGATCCCGATGTACGCCACACGCTCCGTGTTGTTGATGGCGGCCATCGCCGCAGCCTGCACACTGCAGTCGAGCCAGGCAGATGCCACCAACACCGGGCCCGGCGATCGACACCAGCAGGTGGACGCGCTTTTCGCACCGTGGACAGGCAGGGCAACGCCAGGCTGCGCAGTGGGGATCTCGCGCGATGGCGAAGTGGACTACGCACGTGGCTACGGCATGTCGAATCTGGAGAACGAAGTATCGATCACGCCGGATTCGGTGTTCTATATCGCTTCCCTCTCCAAACAGTTCACTGCGTTTTCGATTGGCCTGCTCGCGCAGGACGGCAAACTGGCGCTCGATGACGACATCCGCAAGTACCTGCCGGAAATGCCGGGCTACGGCAAGACCATCACCATCGCGCAGCTGATGCACCACACCAACGGCCTGCGCGAACAAGGCCAACTACTGAACCTGGCCGGCTGGCGCGACGACGACCTGTATACACAAGCAGACGCGCTTTGGGCGATAGCCCGCCAGCGCGGTACCAACTTCGATCCAGGTACTGAGGTGGTCTACGGCAATTCCGCGTACACACTGCTGGCGACGATCGTGCAGCGCGTGTCCGGAAAGTCGTTGCGGGTATTCGCCGACGAACGGATCTTCAAGTCGCTCGGAATGACCAATACCCATTACCACGACGACCACAACGAGATCGTGCCGCGGCGCGCATCGGCGTACAGTCCGCGCGAAGGTGGCTGGCGGATCAGTGTCCCCAATAGTGATTATTTCGGCTCGACTGGCGTGTTCAGCACGGTCGGTGATCTGCTCAGGTGGGAGCAGAACCTGATTGATGCACGCGTTGGCGGGCAAGCGCTGATCACGTCGATACAAACCTCTGGCAAGTTGAATGATGGCACCGTGATCGATTACGGCGGCGGCTTGCGATTGGCCGGTTATCGCGGCCTGCGCGCGGTAGGCCACGACGGCGTGCATGGCGGCTACCGCACGGAAACAATTCTTTTCCCTGACCAGCGGTTCGCGGTCGTCGCGCTCTGCAACGGATCCAACATCGCGCCGGGCGAGCTCGTGCGCAAGGTGGCCGACCTGTACCTGGGCGAGAGCATGACCGCCGCCGCGCTGGCGCCGGCGAAGGAGATGCCGGAAGCCGAACAGTTGGCATTGGTAGGTACCTACTGGAGCCGGTTGACCGACGAAGTGGTACGAATGGAATGGAAGGATGGCGCGCTGCGCCAACTCGGCGTTCCCGCGGCATTCGTACCGATTGGTGGTGGTGCCTTCCGTCCGGGCCAGCTATCACACGAGTGGCGATTCATTCTACCTGCCGCCGAGGCACAAGCTGCTGCGCAGCCAGAACTTCGCATCAAAGATTCCTGGCCGACTGAACGAGTTTTCAATCGCGTAGTCGAGCCCATGCCGAGTGCCGTCGCGTTGGCATCATTCGCGGGGCAATACCACAGCGACGAAACCGACAAGACCTATACGGTGCGAATCGTAGATGGGAAGTTGATGCTCAGCTGGCAGCGGCAATACGATGTTGCGCTCGAAGCTGTAGGCGGCGACCGTTTTGTGGGTTCGCGCGGCACGATTACGTTTACCCGGAAGGCGTCAGGTGAGGTGGATGGGTTCACGATCAGCAATCGACGGCTACGGCGGCTGCGAGTGGACAGGGTTGTTGTAGCCGGGGATCTGGAGCAGCGAACCACCGTTGTCGCAGGCGAAACACATACTCGCTGGCCCAACTTCGTGATTCATCACTGAATTCAGCAGGAAAAGCTTTGAATGCCGTACCCGCGACCTTCGACTCGCTCAACGCGGCGGCCTTGCATACTGCGTACTCCTGACAATAACAGTGCGTGTGAAGCGGGCTGATTGTGGCAGCTGAATCGCCTTGAGTTGAAGGAGGTCCGCCCGAGCGAACAGGTCGGAGCGATCTTGGGTGGGAGTGCTTCAATCAATGATCAGGAAAGCGGATCACGACGTCATTCAGTGGCAACTGCTGCTGATGTGGTGCTGGGGGAAGTTGTTTCCATGGCGCTCCCTGTGCAAACAGTTGGGCCTCGGACTCGGGTCCCAGGAGGTCGAATGCCTCGAACGTATAGGGGATGCCTTCAGCTCCTTCGAACGTCGCGGCATTCGATACTTGGAAGTGAAGGTGCGGGGCCGCCGAATTTCCAGATTGTCCTAGCTGCGCCAGTAGCTGGCCGCGGTGCACGTGGTCTCCTGGGCGCACCTTCAGGCTGTCCTTCTTCAGATGGGCGTAACTGGCGTACACGCCGGGTGCGAGTTCCAACACAACGTAGTTGCCGAACAGACCATCGGCAGTCAAGGCGAGGGGCTCGGGCTGCCGACTGAGGGGAGGGTGCTCGGGCGCGTCGTTGCGCGTGTTTCGCACGATGCCATCGGCGACCGCGATCACGTCCCAGCCATACCCGACCCAATCTGTGTGTTGGGTTTTCTGCAGGTCTTTCACGCCTTCACGCAAGGCTCTGCCTGATTGATCGACGCCAACCAGGTCCAGCGCAAAGCGTTGCGGAATCGTAAGTTCGCCGTTGACGGCGACCAAGCAGTCCCAATGATGGGACTGCGCTGAGCCCGGCCCTTCATGTGCGAGCCAGCGTCCGCCGCGCACAGGGGCGGCGAATGTCATCGGCTCCTGATCGTTGACGTGAATCGTTGCGCCATCAAGCGTAACGATCGTGTGCTTGTCCGTTTCGAAATCGATCTTGTGCTTCAGCTGATGTGGCGCGGGATCGCCGGCAGCCAATGTGATCCAGATGAAGATGATCCGTCGCTTTCCTGGAGGAATCACCAGCGCCTCGGCGTCAGCAGTCGCGGGCTGTGCCTGCTTGCGCAGCTGGTGTTTGTCGAGTATCAGCAACGGAGCCTTGGATGTATCCGAACTGACTTCCAGGTGCATGGGAATCAATGGGCCTGTGTCGCCATAGAAATTGGTGACGTGCAGCTCATAGGCGAGGTGGGCCAGACCGTCGCTGCCCATGAACATTTCAGGGGCGAACGGCACCCTGGCTTCAACAGGGGCGGGCGATTCCTCCGCACGAAGGAGGGGCGCTAAACTCGAGAGGACGACAAGCGCCAACGCGGAAAAATTGCGGAACGTCATCTGCATGATCTCTCAATGTGCATCGTGACGATGGGAACGGATTCATCTTCGGTGGAGGCCTGGGTGCGGGACAGCGGCTGCCGTTCTGGCAGCATGGCGCTAGAGATGCTACGCCTTGGGCGAGTCTCGCGAAAGACGATTGAGCATGGCTGGCGGCGGGTGGCGGTTGGGTGCTGCAGCTGGACACTTGTGGTCGCTGTTGTCAGCGACCCCCAAAGTGGAGCCCTGACGTAAAATGACCATCTACGGGCTTATCGAACCATTTAATCCCGGAGAAAATAGGCGGAACTTAGCCAAAACAGCAGGATGGTTTTGCCATGAGACGTCGAAGTTAAACGAAAAATAGATGGCGTATTCCCTGCGTAAGGCCGCGGGTGTCAGCTTGGTAAGCGAGACAGAGCCGTGCCAGATGGTAGCCAGTAATCACCCACGCCGAACCCTGCTCTGCGGCTCGGCACAACCATGGTGCTGGGGACAATGCAGACCACGATGGTGACCGGAACCAGCTTCACAATCATTGTTTGTCTGGTGGCCTGTGGCGCGCTTGTCTTCTGCGAGTACGGCGGCTGGAAGGTCGGCAAAGGCATACTGAAAATTGTCGCCAGTACGGCATTCTTGGCTTTGGCGATTCAACTCCACGCAGCGGGATCAACTTATGGTCGATTGATCCTGGTGGCGCTTGTGCTTAGTTGGGTGGGCGACGTTCTCCTGCTTTCTCAGAAGAGTCGACTCTTCCTGTTTGGCTTGGCCAGCTTCCTGCTTGCTCACTTAGTTTTTGCCATGGCCTTTGCGTCCAGGCCTATTGATGGTGCGGCGTTGGTAGCAGGGCTCGCTCTCATGAGCGGTATCGGAATCGTGGTTCTCGCTTGGCTTTGGAATCACTTGAAAGCCCTCTATCGCATCGCCGTTACCGCGTACGTGGCAGCCATAGTGGCCATGTGCGCCTTTGCGACAGCGGCGAGTGCTGCGTCCGGAATGTGGCTACTGGCAGTCGGGGCGTTGGCATTCGCGATCTCGGACATCGCAGTCGCCCGCAACCGTTTCGTGGCACCGGGTGCCAGCAATAAGCTTTGGGGCTTGCCGCTCTACTATGTGGCCCAGATTATCCTGGCCTTGTCAGTTGCCGGGGTGCACGCGGGTGCGGGCTGATCGCGGCACGGATGCCAGTCCGGTGCTGCAAGGTGCTCGTCGACAAGCGACAATCCAATGGAACGCCCAACTCTGAGCAAGCTCGCATGGGACTTCTGACCTTCAGCCTGAACATCACCCTGGACGGTTGCGTCGACCACCAAGAGGGAGTCGCCGACGAACAAACCCACGCCTTCTTCAGTCACCTCATGGACGAGGCTGGGGCGATGCTTTGGGGTCGTATCACCTACGAGATGATGGAGGCCTATTGGCCGGCGGTCGCTCGTGGCGACGAAGAGGCCACAGCGGCGATGCGCGACTGGGCGGTCAAGCTGGAGACCAAACCGAAATACGTGGTGGCGTCCACGCGAACGAACTTCCCGTGGAGCAATAGCCACCACATCGTCGGCGACCTGCGCACGAGCGTTCAGAAACTCAAGGATGCAACCCCTGCTGGCGTACTGCTCGGGAGTGGCATGCTCGCTACCGGGCTGGACCGGCTCGATCTGATCGACGAGTACAAGTTCCTCGTCCACCCCAGGATCGCCGGACACGGGCCAACTCTGTACCAGCGCGGGTTGAACAATACGCGACGATTGGAGCTGATGTCGTCGACGCCACTTCACAACGGCGTAGTCGCCATGCACTACCGGCGTGCGTGCGGTTCATAACTGGCTGCAGCGGAAGATAGCGTTTCTACCGTCCAATCGACATTTCGACTAGACCCCGATACCTGCGTCTGACGGCTATCGAATTCATAACCCGAGCGCGCTGCATGCTCGCCCGGGCCACAGAACTCAGGCCAACAGCTCGCGACGAACGATCTCCGCACCTGCACTGAGTGCATGCAACTTGCCTCTGGCCACGTGGCGAGGCAGCGGTGCCATGCCGCAGTTGGTGGACGGATAGAGCTTGTCTGCGTCCACAAATTGCAGCGCCTTGCGCAGGGTATTGGCTACATCCTCGGCGGTCTCGATGATGTCGCTGGCCACGTCGATCGCGCCCACCATTACTTTCTTGCCACGTACCAGTTCGATCAGGTCAATGGGTACATGCGAGTTCTGGCATTCCAGCGAGATGATGTCGATGTTGGACTGCTGCAGTTTCGGGAAAGACTCTTCGTACTGGCGCCACTCTGAGCCCAAGGTCTTCTTCCAGTCTGTATTGGCCTTGATGCCGTAGCCGTAGCAGATGTGCACGGCGGTCTCGCATTTGAGCCCTTCAATCGCCCGCTCAAGGGCGGCAACACCCCAATCATTCACTTCATCGAAGAAGACATTGAAGGCAGGCTCATCGAACTGAATGATGTCAACGCCGGCCGCTTCAAGTTCCTTGGCTTCCTGATTGAGTATCTTGGCGAATTCCCAGGCAAGCTTCTCGCGGCTCTTGTAGTGATCATCGTAGAGCGTATCGATCATCGTCATCGGGCCGGGCAAGGCCCACTTGATCGGCTGTTTGGTCTGCTGACGCAGAAACTTGGCATCCTCGACGAACACCGGCTTCTGCCGGCTGACGGCGCCGACGACGGTTGGCACGCTGGCGTCGTAGCGATTGCGGATCCTCACTGTCTCGCGCTTCTCGAAATCAACGCCGTCGAGGTGTTCGATGAAGGTGGTGACGAAGTGTTGGCGGGTCTGCTCTCCATCACTGACGATGTCGATACCTGCCTGCAACTGTTCGTGCAGGGAAAGACGCAGCGCATCCTGCTTGCCTTCGAGCAGTTCCTCGTCCTGCAGCTTCCACGGTGACCAGAGTTTCTCGGGTTGGGCGAGCCAAGCGGGTTTGGGAAGACTGCCGGCGGTTGAGGTGGGCAACAATTTCTTCATGGCGGGCTATTTCTAATTCCTTGGGTTGATCAGAGCGCGCAGGTGGCGGCCCACTGTTCAAGTGTTTGCCGGTGAGGCTTGATGAAGTTCTCTTCGGTAAAGCGTCCCTGCTTGATTGCCAACTGACTGCGTTCCTCACGGTCATAGACAATCTTCGTCAGTGAGTAGTCCTGGTGCTTCAAACTGGGCTGGTAGACACTTCCTGCTGCGGAGTTGGCGTTGTAGATCTCGGGCCGATAGATCTTCTGGAAGGTCTCCATCGTGCTGATGGTGCCGATCAATTCCAGATCTGTGTAGTCTCCCAGCAGGTCGCCGAAGAAGTAGAACGCCAACGGCGCAACGCTGTCCGGCGGCATGAAGAAGCGGACCTGCATCCCCATCTTGGCGAAGTACTGGTCGGTTGAGGACAGCTCGTTCTGCAGATATTCCACGCCCAGTGCGGGGTGCTGGTTGGCAGTGCGGTGGTAGATCTTGCTGCTCGAGGCACTGATGCAGATCACCGGCGGCTTGTTGAAGTTCTCTTTGTAGACGCGCGAGTTCACGAAGTGCTTGAACAGCTTTCCGTGGAGGTCGCCAAAGTCATCCGGTGCGGCAAAAGCAGCCCGGTTGCTGTTGTAGTCCGGCAACAGCACGCTGAAGTCGTAGTCACGCACATAGGAGGAGAAGTTGTTGCCTACAATCCCTTCGATGCGCGTCTTGGTCTGACGGTCAACGATGGTTGTTTTCAGTATCTCGATCAGCGGGAATGCCTCTGTCTGACCTTCGCCGGACACACCCATCTCGGCTGAGATGATTTCAAGCTCTACGGCATAGCGGTCGCCCATCGGGTTGTCCCAGTCGGCGAGGCTGTTGAAGCGGTTGTCTATCATCTTCAGCGTATTGCGCAGGTTTTCCTGGCGGCTGTTGCCCCGGGCCAGGTTGGCGAAGTTGGTCGTCAGCCGGGTACTGTCCAATGGCTGGTAGTTTTCATCGAAGCAGATGCGCTTGATGCTGAATTCAAAATTGTCTTTCATTGCGGTGCGCTACCGTAGGTTCTGCGGATAGGGTCCAGCACAACGTCATGCTGATTCGGTGGGGGAGTTCAATTTCAGGCAGCTGCGATGGTTCTGTTGGGGTTTGCTGCCGTGCGGCGGGTCAGCTCAAGCACCGGCAATGCCCGTTCGACCGCGAGCTTGGCGCGTTGGATCAGATCCTCGTTGTCCAGCGTGTGACCGGCGAAGTCCCTGTCGGTGGCGTACACGCCCAGCGGCAGCGTGCGTGCCTGGAAGAAACTGAAAAGTGGTCGTAACTGGTGATCGATCATCAGCGCATGGCGCTCACTGCCGCCGGTTGCGGCCAACAGGACCGGTGTGTCGATCAGCGCATCCTGGTCAATAAAGTCGAAGAAGTGCTTGAACAGCCCCGTATACGAGCCGCGGTAGACCGGCGTGGCCACCACCAGCACATCAGCCTGCTCGACTGCTGACAAACCGAGCTCCACCGTATCTGGCAGTTCGCTGCGCCTGACCGTACCGGCAAGGTGAGGGGCAAGCTGGCCCAGCTCGACGAGCTGGGTTTCGCACTGGACCTCGGCAGCAATCAGGTTCGACAAATGCTCGACCAGAGCTGCGGCCTTGGAGGGACGCTGCAGGCCGCCGGAAACTGCTACGACGCGAAGTGGGGGAGGGTGGATCATGTTTGCCTTCATGTGGGCTGGGTCGTCGCCAGCTGAATGGAGCCGCTGCTGAGGTTCGATCCTAGTTGCGGTTTTCCATGAGGTAAAATGGTTTAATTTCACCATTCCATGAAGAAAATTCATTCATATGCTTGAGCGCATCCATCTGAGCATCGTCCAGCAGGTCGAAAAGCAGGGCTCGTTGACTGCCGCAGCGGGCGTGTTGAACCTGACCCAGTCAGCCCTGAGCCACAGCATCCGCAAGCTCGAACAGCAGCTGGGCACCGACATCTGGCTGCGCGAAGGTCGCAGCCTGCGGCTTACCCAATCCGGGCAGTACCTGCTGGCGGTTGCCAACCGGGTGTTGCCGCAACTGGACCTGGCCGAAGAGCGCCTGGGCCAGTTCGCCCAGGGCGAGCGCGGGGAGCTGCGCATCGGTATGGAATGCCATCCCTGCTACCAGTGGCTGCTCAAGGTGGTGTCGCCTTATCTGGCGGCGTGGCCGGACGTGGACGTGGATGTCAGGCAGAAGTTCCAGTTCGGCGGAATCGGGGCGCTGTTTGGCTACGAGATCGACCTGCTGGTCACGCCTGATCCCTTGTTCAAGCCGGGCCTGAAGTTCGAGCCAGTGTTCGACTACGAGCAGGTACTGGTGGTAGCCAAGGACCATCCACTGGCTTCCGTTGCGTACGTGAAGCCGCAGCAGCTGACCCGCGAGGTATTGATCAGTTATCCGGTGGATATCGAGCGTCTGGATATCTACAGCCAGTTCCTGTTGCCTGCGGGCATCACCCCCAGACGGCACAAAGCCATCGAAACCACCGACATCATGGTGCAGATGGTGGCCAGTGGCCGCGGCGTGGCCGCGCTGCCGCGCTGGCTGGTGGAGGAGTATGCAAGCAGGATGGACGTGGTGCCGGTGCGGCTGGGCGCACGCGGCATCGCCAAGCAGATCTTCCTCGGTGCGCGTGAAACGGACACCAGCATCGACTACGTGCGTGCCTTCATCGAACTGGCTCGGCATTCAACCGCAGTGGCTGCTTCGAGCATCGGAAAGGCGGCAGACGATAAGCCACGTCGTTGAACCTAGACCACCGACGCTGCTTGGCGAACACCACGAGCAAGCTGCTGACTGGCGCCTCGTCCGCTCGATCAGAGAGCGGGGCGGAGTGTTCACTTGAAAGCCATTACGGTAAGACCCTTGAATCATCCCGATATGCCCATGCACGTGAACGACATCACCGCTGGTTACTCCTTGGAAGTGAGCGCCAAAGCTCTTCCAGCGCTGACCGCAGCAGCAGCCCGGATCGCATCCGGATCGACTGTTTTCATTCCCTACCTGCCGGGTGAAGACAACGCAGCCCGGTTGGCTGCAGCCGCGACAGTTCGTGGATTGGGCTTTGAACCCATGTTGCATGTACCGGCACGGCGCATTGCCTCACTCGCTGAGCTGGAGTCGTTCATCATTCGTGCGGTTGATGAGGCCGGTGTCGAGCGTTGCTTTGTGATTGCCGGGGACTCGCCAAACCAAAAAGGTCCGTTTGCGGATAGCGCATCATTGATTGAAACCGGCGTGCTCGAACGCTTAGGCATCAAGCTCGTTGGTGTGGCCGGGCATCCGGAAGGTCACCCGGTGATGAGTGAAGGCGAGCGCTGGGAGATGCTTGCGCGCAAGTGCCGCAGCATCGAAAGCCGGGGCATGGCACCGCTGATCGTCACCCAGTTCGGATTTGATGCGGACATCGTGCTGATGTGGTTGGCGGCACTGCGAGAGCGCGGCATCGAGTACCCGGTGCGTGTGGGCGTGCCAGGTCCAGCAGGGGTTGCGGTACTGGCGCGCTACGCGGCGATGTGCGGCGTCAGCGCGAGCGCGTCAATCTGGTCCAAGTACGGTATTTCGATTGGCAAGCTGTTTGGAACGGCGGGACCGGATCGGTTTGTTGATCGCCTGGCCAGCGGGCTGACGGAAGCACATGGAACGGTGAGCCTGCATGTCTTCCCGTTCGGCGGTATCGAAAAGTCCGTGGACTGGGTGGAGCATTACCGCGCCCGTAGCCAGTAGGAACGCAGGAGAGGCACCAAACAACGCCGCAGCCTATGAGGTGGTTGCGCGTATGTAAGTATGAGCAGGGCTGGCCAAAGAGTCAGGTGCCGCGTGTGTCCGACCATTGCCAAGTTCATCTGCGACCGGGTCGCGCTGCCCGCTTGACGATCCGAGCAGCGATGGCATGACCCGGATGCAGCGCCCGGGCCAGAACCAAGGCTTCGCGTCGGTTGCTCGCGCGAATCGGCTCGACGAACGCTAGTTCCTCGGCGTACAGGATTACCGCATCGGCGGAAAAGCGCTGCTGCGACTTCTGTTTCAGGAGATCCTGGAACAACGCTTCCTTGCCTTGGTGCACCACCGTGACCAGGTAAGTGGGCTTTGCCATCAGCCCGCTACCTGTAGAAGTAAGCAGGCGCCGCGCAGACTCATCCTTCGGCATCCTCAGTGCCGTAGAACTTTACCCCGAAGCGGATCTTGTCGCGCCCCAGATCACGTCGATGGCGATTGCTGTCGCGCAGCGAATACACGCAACCGCAGTATTCCTGCTGGTAGAAATTCTCGCGCTTGCTGATTTCGATCATGCGCGAGCTGCCGCCGCCCTTGCGCCAGTTGTAGTCCCAATAACTGAGTCCGTCGTAGGGAGCAGCGGCGCGATGACCGCAGTCGTTGATCTGCGCCATGTTCTTCCAGCGCGAGATGCCCAACGAGCTGGTCATGACCTGGAAGCCATGCTCGTGCGCATACAGCGCACTGCGTTCAAAGCGCATGTCAAAGCACATGGTGCAACGGATGCCGCGCTCGGGTTCGTTCTCCATGCCCTTGGCCCGCGCAAACCAGTTGTCGGTGTCGTAGTCGGCATCAACGAAAGGCACGCCGTGTTTCTCGGCAAAGCGGATGTTCTCCTGCTTGCGGAGCTCGTATTCCTTCAATGGGTGGATGTTGGGATTGTAGAAATAAATGGTGTAGTCGATGCCCGATTCGACGAACGCTTCCATCAGCTCGCCCGAGCAGGGCGCACAGCAGGAGTGCAGCAGCAGCTTATGCTCGCCGTTGGGGAGAACCAGCTTTTCACGGCTGCTGGTCATGTGGTTGCTGTCATCAGCTTGATCACGCTGGAGAAATCCAGTCCGCCATTGCCTTGGCGGCTGTTCATTGCGTACAGATTGCGGGCCAGCTCTCCCAGGGGAATGGTGGCGCCCATTGCCACCGCCGCTTCGGCTGCTAGCCCTAGGTCTTTGAGCATCAAGTCGTTGCCGAAGCCACCGCTGTATTGGCGCGAGGAAGGCGCGTTCTCAAGTACACCAGGCCACGGATTGCAGACTTCGGTGGCCCAGCTGCGGCTGGTGCTGACGGCCATCATCTGGGAAAGCGCTGCCGCATCCAGCCCATGCGCCGCGCCTAGCGCCAGCGCTTCGCCAGTGGCGGCCATGATTACGCCCAGCGCCATGTTGTTGCACAGTTTGGCCACCTGGCCGGCACCGCTGCCTCCCATGTGGAAGATGTTCCTGCCCATGGCGGACAGCACCGACCGGGCGCGCTCGAGTGCATCGTTGTCGCCGCCGACAATGAAGGTCAGCGTGCCGGCAACCGCACCGGCGGTGCCACCGGAGACCGGCGCGTCGATCATGGCCAGACCATGCGCTGCCGCACTTTCTGCCAACTTTCGTGCAGACGCTGGTGCAATGGTGCTGCAATCAATGATCAGGGCGCCGGCGGCAATGCGGGCCAGCAGGCCTGCGTCGCCGAGGTAAAGCCCTTCTACATGGCGGCTGGCCGGCAGCATCGAGATGACGATATCGGCATCAACAACCGCTTCGGCGGCGCTGGGCGCGGCCGTGGCGCCGGTGGCAACGGCGGTCGCGATCGAGGCAGGGGAGAGGTCGAAGACATTCAGCAGATGGCCGGCCCTGACCAGATTGGCGGCCATAGGGCCACCCATGTTGCCAAGGCCGATGAAGGCAATGCGGGACATAACTGTTTCTCCGTCAGCGGCCGAGATCGGCCAAGGGATGTGCGTCGGCTGGCCATGGCGCGGCAAAGAATGCCTCCGCCCAGACCGATGTTGCGGTGGCCAGCGTTGCCGGCTGCCAGCGTGGGCTGCGATCCTTGTCAATAAGCAACGCACGGATGCCCTCGGCAAAATCACCGTGTGCCGCGCAGTGCAGGGCGACGGTGTACTCAATGCGGAAGATGTCGGCCAGCGACAAGGCTGCGGCGCGCTGCTGCAACTCGTAACCCAGGCGAGCAGAGCCTGGAGAGCCTGCGGCCAGCGTGGTCTGCGCAGTGCGCAGCCAGGGATCGTCACCGGCATCGAGCGCGGCAATAGCGCCGACAATCGCCTCCAGTGTGTCGTGCGCGCAGATGGCGGCTAGGCGCGGTGCGTTGAGCTGTAACGGTCCAGGTGAGGTAGCTTGGGTAAAGCGAGCGAGCACTGCATCCAGCTGTGCATGCTTGCCGTCGGCGATCCACGCTTCCGCTGCCAACGCCTCGAATACGTCACTGCGCCGTGCTTCGGGAATGAACACGTCGGCCATGCCCGCGTGGATGGCATCGCCGGCGTCCAGCGGCGCGCCAGTGAGCGCCAGGAACAGACCGGCACGCTGTGGCACGCGATGCAGCAACCAGCTGCCACCCACGTCCGGGAATAGTCCGACCGTGATTTCCGGGAAGGCCAGCTTAGAGCGTTCGCTGACAACGCGGTGGCTGGCCCCGGACATCAACCCTATGCCGCCGCCCATCACGATGCCGTGGCCCCAGCACAGTAAAGGCTTGGGGTAGGCGTGGATGTTGTAATCAAGCCGGTATTCGGTTTCAAAGAAGGCTTCTGCGTGAGGATTGCCGCGCGGGTCGGCGAAGGCATCGCCTTCCCAACGATTGCGCTGCTGGTGCTCGCGCATGCCGCGATACAGGCCATGCAGGTCGCCGCCTGCACAGAAGGCCTTCTCGCCCGATCCCTGAAGGATGACCAGGATGATGCTGTCATCGCTCGCCCATTGGCTGAGTTGCGTGCTCAACAGCCCTGCCATCTCCAATGACAGGCCGTTGAGAGCCTTTGGTGAGTTCAGCGTGGCGATGCCCAGGCGCATACCATTGCTGGTAGCGCGTTCCTCGAACAGAACCGGTGCCTCGGTAGCATCCGCGTTCATGCGTTCTTCCATTGCGGCGCACGCTTTTCGAGGAAGGCGTTGACGCCCTCGGCCTGATCTGCGCGGTCGAACAGATCGACGAACGCTTCGCGCTCGGCAAGCAGCGCGGTGGTGTGGTGCTGATTGCGGGTGGCCTGCACCAGACGCTTACAGGCCGCCACGCTGCTGGGGCTTTGCTTCCCCGCCTGCTTGGCCCAATCGAGAGCGCGTGCCTTGGCCTGGCCTTTGGGGACCACATCTTCGACCAGCCCAATCCGGTACGCGGTGCTGGCATCGACGCGCTCACCCAATAGAATCATGCGCTTGGCCCAACCTTCACCGAGCAGACGCGGCAGGTTCTGGGTGCCACCGGCGCAGGGCAGCAGGCCAACGGTCGCTTCGGGTAGCGCCATCTGTGCCTGTTCTTCGGCGATGCGCAGGTCGCAGGCAAGGGCGCATTCCAGCCCGCCTCCCATTGCGTAGCCGTTTATCGCTGCGATCGACACACCGCGGAATGCGGCCAGTGCTTCGAATGCGTCCCCGAAGCGGCGTGCGGCTTCCCGTGCCAACGCCTTGTCGCCACTGGCGAACTGCTTGAGGTCGGCACCGGCGCAGAAGAACTTTTCGCCTTCGCCAGTGACAACCAACGCATAGATGCCATGGTCTTCGTCAAGCGCCTTGATGAGCTCACGTAGCGCTGTCAGGCTATGCACCGTCCAGGTGTTGGCCGGCGGGTTGGACAGGGTGACCACGGCCGTGTGGTCGTCGATCTCCAATTTCAGACCAGCCCATTCACGGCTGCGGTAGTGATTGTTGGCGGCAACGGTCATCGCAATTCCTCTTCGGTATTCAACAGATGTCGCGCGACGATCACGCGCATTATTTCGTTCGTGCCTTCCAGAATCTGGTGTACGCGGCAGTCGCGCAGCAGGCGCTCGATGGGGTATTCGCGCATGTAGCCATAGCCGCCGTGCAGTTGCAGGGCGTCGTTGCATACGGAAAATCCGGCATCGGTCGCGAAGCGTTTGGCCATTGCACACCAGACGCTGGCATCGCTGGTGTGTGCATCGAGCTTGCTTGCTGCCGTATGCACCATCTGCCGCGCGGCAACCAGTTGGGTTGCCATGTCGGCCAGTTTGAACTGCAGTGCCTGGAAATCGGCAAGCTGCTTGCCAAACTGGCGGCGTTCACCCAGGTAGCGGCGCGCGGCGTCGAGTGCACCCTGCGCCGCACCCAGCGAGCAGGCCGCGATGTTGAGGCGGCCACCGTCCAGGCCCTTCATGGCGATTCTGAAACCTTCGCCTTCTTTGCCCAGCAGGTTGGCCGCCGGCACGCGCACGTTTTCGAAAGTGACGCCGCGTGTGGGCTGGCTATGCCAGCCAAGTTTTTCCTCCTTGCGGCCGTAGATGACACCGGGGGAATCGGCGGGGGCGGCGCAGGCGCTGATGCCGCCTGCGCCCCCCCCGCCGGTGCGCGCCATGACAACCAGCATGTCGGTCGCGCCAGCCCCGGAGATGAAGGCCTTGCTGCCATCCAATAGAAAGTTGTCGCCCTCACGTACTGCGCGGGTCCGCAGCGAGGCGGCATCAGAGCCCGAATCTGGTTCGGTCAGGCAATACGAGGCCAGCTTCGCACCACTGGCTAGCGCCGCGCCCCATGTTTCACGCAGGGCAGGGAGGGCATGTGCGGTCAGCATCCACGTCGCCATGTTGTGGATGCTGATGAAGGCGGTAGTCGATGGATCGGCCGCTGCCAGTTCCTCGAACACGATGGTGGCGTCGAGCCGGCTCAGCCCACTGCCACCGGCGGCTTCGTCCACATACAGCCCGCAGAAGCCCAACTCGCCAGCCTTGGCAATGGCGTCGCGGGGGAAGATGCTTTCGGCATCCCACTGCGCAGCGTGCGGGGCAAGTTCGGCCAGCGCGAAATCATGCGCGGCCTGACGGAAGGCGAGCTGGTCTTCGCCCAGCGGCGGCGGCAGTACGGCGTGCAGGGTCATGACGGCGGCCATCACTTCAGGTTGATCGTGGTGTTGACGCCATGGGCAGCGGTGTCGTCATCGAACCAACGTGCGGTCACCGTTTTGGTCTGGGTATAGAAGGTAACCACCTGCTTGCCATAAGGGCCGAGGTCGCCAAGTTTGGACGCACGTGAACCAGTGAACGAGAACAGCGGAACCGGCACGGGAATGGGTACATTGATGCCAACCTGGCCAGCGTCGATCTCTTCCTGGAATTTGCGCGCCGCTGCACCGCTCTGGGTGAACACCGCAGTGCCATTGCCATTGGGGTTGCCATTGACCAGTGCGATAGCATCTTCCAGCGTTTCCACTTCAAGTATCACCAATACAGGGCCGAAGATTTCCTCGTCGTAGATGCGCATGCCCGGCTTCACGCCAGAAAAAATAGTGGGCCCGATGAAGTTGCCGCGCTCGAAACCAGGCACGACCGGTCTGCGCCCGTCGAGCTCCAGCGTCGCACCCTGTTCCAGTCCGGAGGCGATCAGCGCCTGGATGCGTTCGCGGGCGGCGCAGGAGATAACAGGGCCGACATCAGTGCCTGGCTCGGTGCCAGCATTCACTTTCAGCGTCTTCGCCTTGGCGACGAGGTCGTGCAACCAGCCGCGTGCCTCAGCCACCAGCACCACGGTCGACGCTGCCATACAGCGTTGCCCGGCTGCGCCGAAGGCAGCTCCGGTCATTGCGTTGAGGGTCTGTTCCTTGTTGGCATCAGGCAGTACCACAGCATGGTTCTTGGCGCCCATCATGCATTGCACGCGCTTGCCGGCCAGTGAGGCACGGTTGTAGACGTGGGTGCCGACCCGGGTGGAACCGACGAACGAAATTGCCTTGATATCGGGGTGATCGCAGATCGCATTGACGACCTGCTCGCCACCGTGGACGACATTGAGCACGCCCTTCGGCAGGCCGGCCTCCAGGGCCAGCTCGACCAGCCGCATCGTCACCATCGGATCCTGTTCCGACGGCTTGAGCACGAAGGTGTTGCCGGTAGCGATCGCCATCGGAAACATCCACAGCGGGATCATCGCGGGAAAATTGAACGGCGTGATACCGGCGCATACACCCAGTGGCTGCAGCAGGGTATAGGTATCCACGCCGTTGGCGACGTTGTTGGCCATCTCACCCAGCTGCAGATTGCCGATGGCGGCGGCGTGCTCGACCACTTCCAGGCCACGGAACACATCGCCCTCGGCATCGGGCAGGGTCTTGCCCTGCTCGGCGGTGAGAGTGGCGGCCAGCTCGCCCATGTGTTCACGGATAAGCTGCTGGTACTTCAGGAAAATGCGCGCGCGGGTGCCAATAGGCGTCCTGCGCCAGCTCGTGAAGGCCTCTTTTGCAGCAGCGACTGCCGCGTCAACTTCAGCGGTGGTGGCGAAGGGAACCCGCGCCAGCACTTCCTGCGTTGCCGGATTGACCACGTCAGACCATTGGGTACTGCCGGACTCGACAAATTCTCCGTCGATCAGCAGCTTGACCGTTGCGGCATTGACCGCAACACGATGCATCTCATTCATTTCCCGTCTCCAAATCGCACACCCGCGAACAAAGGCGGGGTGGGGGACAGGACAAGATGACGGGCACAGACGGCGGCCCAATCAGCTCGCCGAGTCGCCCACCGCAACGCCCGAGATGGATGTCTTTCCAGACATCCCGCACAGGCCGGTCTCCGGGCTTGCGAGCGATGCATGACGCATCAATCCGACACCTTCCCGCGCCAAGCGCAGTGGTCATCCGTCGGGCTTTCTCGCCTACCGTTGCGGGGGCAGCGCCGGCATCTGACCGGCTTCCCGTTTCACCCTGCGCACCATGACGGCGGCAGGACACCTGTGATGTAGCGGAGTCTAGGAGTTGGTATCAAACGAAAGCAAGCTGCAATGCGCAATGGCGGTTCAGCGTCGCGAAACGCAACGAAACCACCCAATTGAACGATTTGAGGGTGTGAATCTCGAACAGGTGTTGGTTGCCCGGAATGGATAAAGCGACGCGTGGCCCGATAGAAGATCCGTACAAAAGCTGGGAAGATCTACACAAGCCAGAGGTCATGAGATCACTCGATCGCGCGTAACGTTGTTAAAACTGACGCGATAAGGATTGCAATCATTGCGCCATAAACAAAGACCATGGCCACCACGAGTTCCAACAAGGTGGCACGCTTTTCCTTCCAGATGAAGCGCATTATTCCCCAAAGTCGCGGATACCCGTGGATCGATTCGGACTTGAGTCGATCACGCTCTTGCGCTATCGCGGCGGAATGACTGAAAGCGTTGCCCATGAAGTTGTTGATAATAGCGATAGCCGCTACGACGCATATCGCCGAAGCCGTGGGCTAGTATCAATGCTGTCGCTCGAATTGTTTCCTGCGTGGCATTACTCAGCGGTGTCTGCGTTGAGGAAACCAGCACCTGGGTGAGTTCTCGGCGGGGTCATTGTAACTAAGCCATGGCGGTGCGCAGCTCATCCAGGAATGCGTCCACCTTCGCTTCCTCGGTGGCCCAGGAAGTTACCAGTCGGATCACAGAGTGACCCGCATCCGCCTTGTCCCAAATGTAAAACGCAAAGCGTTTCTGCAGCGCGCTCACTGCACGGTCGGGAAGAACCGCAAACAGCTGATTGGTTTGCGCTTCGGCCACCAACTGGCCGCCAGCCTTCAGAATTCCATCTCCCAAACGTGTTGCCATGGCGTTTGCATGCACGGCCAGTTCGAAGAACAGATTCCTATCTCCGAAAAGTGCTTGGAACTGGATGCCGAGCAACCGTCCTTTGGCCAGCATCCCGCCGCGTTGCTTGAGATTGAATGCGAAATCTTCTGTGAGGGCCGGATTGACAACCACAATAGCCTCCCCGAGTAGCGCGCCCACCTTGGTCCCACCAATCCAGAACAGGTCGACCAACTGAGCGATATCGGCCAGAGTCATGTCGTTTTTGCGGGAAGCCATTGCGGCGCCAAGTCGCGCGCCATCGAGGAACAGGATCAGCCCATTGGCCCGCGCCAACTCGGAAATCTCCTTCAGCTCACCCAAGGTGTAGACAGTCCCGGTTTCGGTCGCGTTGGATAGGTAGATGAGCTTGGGGCGCGCCATATGCGGGAAGTGCGCATTGGAGGCCAAGGCGCGCTTTATCTCGACAGGAGTGATCTTGCCGTCGACTGCTGGAACCGTAATGAGCTTGTGGCCGGTGGCCTCTATCGCGCCGGCCTCTCGCGTCACGATATGACCCGATTCGACACAGATAACTGCCTCATGTGGCCGCAGGCAGCTCGCAATGGAAACGATGTTCGCCATGGTTCCGCTGGCCACAAAATGCACGGCGCCGGCGAAACCTGGCCCAAGCTGAGCTGCAATCAGAGCCGCCGCGTCAGCACTGTATTCGTCGGCGCCATAGGCGGTCTGCTGGCTCAGGTTTGTCGCGACCAAGCGCTGGAGGATTTCTGGATGGGCGCCCTCGCTGTAGTCGTCTAAAAAGCTGAATTTGGTCATGTCGGTTGGTCTTGCTCAAAGGGGCTGGGCGCACCGGTCAGGGCAAAGTGGTCGCGGACCTGGCCGGTGGATGTTGCATACGATAGGTCCCGCGCCGACCGGTGCCGAACGAGAAATATGGACGCGAGATGTGAATTAAAGTAACAATCCATCCATGTATCGACCGCCCTCTCTGCGAACCCTACTGGCACTGGAATCTGCGGCTCGACTCCGCAGCTGGGTTCACCCCCGAAATCACGGACAGTTATGAAAGGGTTGAGAACTTCAGATCGCGCTTGGCGGTCCTCCGTCGCATCCGGCGGTTGTGGAACCGCTCAATGTATTCAAACACATCGGCTTTTGCCACATCGAGTG
>NZ_JBRREK010000031.1:0-64652 GCF_056760235.1 Stenotrophomonas sp. STEN018 | reverse complement strand
GTCGGCCTTGTTGTTCGGCGTCGCCAAAGGTTAGTTGCATGGGTCGATCAAGCTCTCAAATCGCGGATTGCAGTCTGGCAGCTTCGGGGGAGTTGTTCAGAGCTTCCTTAGTGGCCAAGTGCATGCTCTCTTGCGCCTATCTGATTGGAATCGCTATGCGGAAACGGCGATGAAACTATCAGAGCATGCTGCGAGCACGCCGACTTCACCCTTACAACAACATATACACGATTGCATTCGCGATGAAATGCTTGAAGAGCTTATGCAGATGCTCCAATCCGGCTTAACAGCTAGCAGCCATCTTGAACGAGCTGACGCATCTATCTCGGATGTGATGCGCTTCAAGTACGGCGCGTTGAAGCTGACGGTCTCGACAGAGGATCATCCGAGCCTACTGGAAATCCACTGCTCTGCAGAGCACCTGTGGGGTTGCACCAAGCTTGCGCCTTCAACCGCAGTTTTTACACCCTTATTGGTATCGCGATCATCAGCACTGGCAGCAACAAGCGTATCGATCTCGGCGCACCTCAAGGCCCCGACGGTGAGTGCGATGGAGCTATCTACTCTAGCGGTGGGCGACGTACTGACAACCTCCCAATCGATCGCCGAACCGGTCGAAGTACGACTGTGCTCCCGCGAAGGCGCCTCGTCGCTACTGGGCTGGGGGCACCCAGTACGGAGTGGCGAAAAGAGAGCCCTCGCCTTCAACTTCACTAACAACCAGAAAGCATCATGAAAAGCATTGAAACTCCAGCAAGATCCGAAATTTCCCATATCGAGCTCCCTGCACATAAAAGCACAGGACCGACTAAAGACTCGCGCAGGCCTTCTTTAGACGTGCTCAATAACGTTTCTGTCGAGCTCGAGATCCGCCTCGGCACGACGACAACAACGGTCGAGCAGCTTCTAGCATTGCAGCAGGACTCGCTCCTGGAGCTCACCCAGCACCTGCAACAGGACGTCGATGTGCTTTTGAATGGCCAAATTGTCGCGCGCGGACAGCTCGTGGCCATCGACAACAATTTTGGCGTACGCATCACCGAGATTGCGGTTACAGAATAGTCAACATGCCCCTCAATTATTCCTCGATAAACTGTAGATCATGATCACCGAAATTGACTACGTCCGCGTCGCACTTTCACTCGGATTCTGTCTCGCACTTGGCATAGGGGCAATCGCCTTCATTCGAAAGAGATGGGTTCTTCCAACAAAAAGAAATACAAGGAATCTGCGTGTGATCGAGAGCGTCGCGATCGATACGCGAACATCAATGCATGTTATCGGGTTCCAAGACCATCAATTCTTACTGATCACCAGCACCGGAAGCGTGCATCTATCTTCAGTATCCCCTTCATCACCACTAACGAACCTGAGCAACGAAACAACTACGCTCAAGAGCAACGCACCTCAGCCCTGCCATGAAACTTGAAATCGATGTATGTCCAAAATGGCGAAGTGCCATTCGTAGCCTATCCCCCCACATCCTCTGCGCGATAGCGCTGGGCTTTGGGTTCTCGGCTTTCGCAGCAGACACGTCTCAGCAGATGAGCAACGGCGATAGCTCTTTGCTACATCAGCTGGACAATATATCTACCACAACGGGCACCAGCGAAGCTGTTCGCATTGCCACTATCTTGACCCTGCTAAGCCTTGGGCCAGCCTTGGTCATCTCCATGACCGCCTTCATTCGAATCATTATCGTGTTGTCCATGATTCGTCACGCCTTCGGCATGCCGGAAACTCCGCCAACGCCTGTGCTGGTGAGCCTGGGTTTGCTACTCACGGTTTTCGCAATGATGCCCACATTGGAGCGCATCAACAGCGAGGCCCTGCAGCCATTCATGGCAGGCACACTGCCGATTGACTCGGCGTATGAGAAAGGGGCCGAGCCAATGCGCGATTTCATGCTTCGCCAAGTCCGCGAGGATGAACTGGCGCTCATGTATGAGCTATCCGGCAAAGAGCTCCCTGCATCGCCAGAGCAGATTGGACTATTGCAACTCACGCCAGCATTCATCCTCAATGAGCTCCGTGTCGCCTTTCAGATAGGCTTCGTGATTCTGCTGCCCTTCCTTCTAATCGACCTTGTCGTATCCAGCGTACTGTTGTCACTAGGCATGCTGATGGTTCCACCAGCCACAATATCGCTGCCTTTGAAGGTTCTAATGTTCATCATGGTTGATGGATGGAGTTTAATCCTTCAAAGCGTGCTTACCAGCTTTAGATGACCTCGCGAGCCGTCATGTCTGAGAAAGTGGAGCACGATGAATTTGACGAAGAAGTTGGCCCGCTGCGCGTAGCGCTTGGACCTTCAGCTTCAAAGTGCGAGCGGGAGCGTATCTTCCTGCAATACGAACCGTATGCCCGAAGCATCGCAGCCAGGCTCTATTCCGCGAGACAGCGCGATGACGTGCAGTTCGATGACTTCATGCAACTCGCATGCATCGGGTTACTGGAAAGCATAGAGCGCTTTGATCCATCTCGAGGGGTAGAATTTCGCACGTTCTGCACGATACGTATCCGCGGCAACATTTTGAATGGTGTTGAGAAGCTCACCGATGCACAGGCCCAGATTGCCTGCAGAAAGCGGATTCAAAAAGAGAGGATGGCGTCACTTGCTCCCGAGCCATCCCGGTCACCTCTAGAGCGCCTCTCCGAGCTTACGGTTGGCTTGGCCATCGGCTTCATGTTGAGCGACACGGGTATGTACCAAGCAGATCAGCAAGGAACAACAGACGAGATTCAAATGAGTGGCTATGAATCGGTGCTTTGGCGACAGGAGCGCGAAGCAATGGTTTCTGCGCTGGACACATTGCCCGAAAAAATGAGCATGATCATTCGCTACCATTATTTGCGATCGCTGACATTCACGCAGATCGCGACACTGCTAGGCATTAGTAAAAGCAGGGTTTCACAACTTCATCGTTCTGGAATGGCACTGCTGCGGGAAAGAACCCACAAATCTCGACGCTCCACATGGGAAGACCAAGTATGAATAAGCCAATTTTTTATAGTAACTGTGACGAGCAGCAACTCGATCAGATCAAACAGGCCATGCATCGCTCCGAATCTGAAGCCATGCATTTGATCAACCAAGGGCTGGTAGATTACCCCACGGACTCTCGCCTGATGCTGTTGCGGGGCTCAATCTACGCCAATCAGCGTGACTATGACTTCGCGCACGCCGATTTGAGCAAGGCCTTGGTACTGAATCCGAATTTGCATATGGCAAGATTCATGCTGGGACAGCTGGAGCTATGTCGGTCCGATCTGGTACAGGCGGTGGCTACATGGCTCCCACTAACAACTCTAGATGAGAGCAGTTCAACAGCTGACTTTGCAAAGGGAATGATCTGCATGATCGAAGGCGAGCTTGGCCAAGCAGTGCAGCACCTCGAACGAGGCCTGCAACAGGAGCAATCAACACCCGAAATTGTCCCATTTATTCAGGATGTGCGAACGAAAATCCGAGCGAGCATGGCGAATCACAATCGCGTCGACAGTACCGAAAAAACTGAGTCGCACCTACTCCTCAACGGCTACTCTACTAGCGCGTAGACGTCGCCACCTCACTCAAACCATTCGCACTCATGGGAGAAGGAACGTTGCAGCATCCAGAGTCCTCAACCGGACCAGCGGACCTCAAACTTTGACGCTTACCCCTCTGCCCTCAAGCAGGCTAGGCATAGCGCCCAAGATTCCGGATCGCCAGCGAGCACGTCCAAAATTTTAGAAATAGTTTGATGAAATTCAGCTTCGTTAGCCAAGCCTTCACCAAACTCTTTCCGTAACAACCACTCGACCAAGGTGCTGACCAGCACTCGATCGTCGGCGACTCCTGCCACTCTCAAGTCATCAATCAGATGAAGGAGTGAAGGGACTTCATCCGCTCTCGCAGCGCTTACAAACCCGTCCTTATCACCACTCGAACTACCCCGTCTTTCTGAGCGCTCTGAGCGCGCTGCCTGCCTATCCAGCTGTGCATACAACTGGGTCATTACACTTTCAAGTCTGGATAGCGGGTTCAAGGTCTTTTACCCCTAGTGTTATGGGCCGCACGCGATACATCTACCAGGACGATAGTCCCAACGATGCCGGACTAAGCTTTTCCGTATTATAACCCCATTACTGGATCACACCGATTTCATTCCCTGGATTGGTGATCGCTGAAGAGTCATTACTCAGCGGAATGACGTTCCACCGTTTTAGTATCGACTTGATCCGCTCCACATAGATTTCACCGAGATGTGGAGTCTCTGAATGATAGGCAGCAACCGCCCGCCACGTATTTCCATACTTATTCATCTTCCGCCGAAGGTACCAAGCACCTACGTGAGCACTGACGCACGCCTCGGCCAGCATTGATCCATCTACGCCGTGCCGAGATAGCTCTGCCAGGTGAATGCTATTAATCCCCATCAACCCTATATCTATCGTTCCATTATTATTCTTATTAATCGCATCTTCGCGCATTCCAGACTCATTAAAAGCGATCGCACGAAGCACATGAGGGTCCACGCTCTGATATTCGGCAGCCTCTTCCAAGCAATCCGCCGAAGCACAGCTGACAAACCATCCCACCACCAAAAAAAGTACAGCCTTTTGCAAAACCTTCACCATCCGCCCATCTCCAAAGTCCCTCCCATTATCACTTGCGCCAGCCTCGGTTATCAACAGGAACACCACACTCCCCAAAGATGAATTCACATCCCGGTTCAATTTGCGATTTTTCTCAAAAATACACGCAGCACCCCAGTTAATATCGGGCCTTTCCGCGTAACGCGAACCGTGAATAGACTGAATACAGCCCACCACTCCCCCTCGCTCACACTCAGCGGATGAAAACTTTATATTTACTTTTATTTCCCTTCCGCCCCTACTACCCTGCCATTATTAAAACCTCTATTTACGAAACGCAGCTACTGGGCTTTAAATAGCGATGAACTGCCGACGCACGATCGGCTTGCTAGCTTTCAGTTCCAAGGCGCCCGAGAATTTGCCGCCTCTACCGCCCCAACCGCCGCGCAGCAGCCAACCGATAAGCCCGCAGCCGCGCATGCAACATCTGGTCCCCGGCAAAACCTATCCCCGCCGGCAGCAGCACTGGGTCGAAGGCCACTTTGCGCTGCATGGCCTGCTGCGGCAGCAGCCGCTCCAGCCAGATGTGGCCGAGCGCGAATGATGGCGCCGCAGGGTCCCAGCCGCGGGTGATGTCGGTCGGGTCCTCGCCTTCGGGTACCGGAGTGAACAGCAGGGCGAATACCACGCTGCCCTTGGACAGCTCGCCGCGCATGCGCTTATCCAGATAATCGGGGCCGTCCGGCGATGCACGGGCGACGTAGGGCTTGGTCGCGCGCACGCTGAGGCGGCCGATACGCGCGCGTCCGTCCGTGGCGATCAGCCGGTAAGCATGCAGCATGTGGTAATCCAAGGCGCTGAAGCTGCTGGTCACTGCGCCTGCGCGCAGTTCCTCGAAATACGCCACGGCCGGGCAGCCGGCCATCTGTGCGGCCAGCATTGCTGGCGAGCGTTCGCGTTGGTTCAACGCGTTCAAGAAAGCCAGAAACGCTTCCGGGTCACTGGCCGGGAAGCCCTCCAGCGAATGCCCGACCAGCACCATCGCCGCCTTGTTGCCAATACGCAGCGCGAGGCCGCGCGGCTCGCCGGCGGGGCTGCGTTGATCGATATGCGGATTGGCGCCCGAGCTTGAGAAGCGCGCCAACACGCGCAGATCCTCGCCACCGAATACCGCAGCCATGCAGAACTGCGGCGCGGTCGAGGTGGCGCGGAAGTGCCCCTCCACCAGCAGGCCGCGCGCATGATTCACTCGGCCACCGGCCGCAGCTTTCGCCCCGAACTGCAGGGCAGCGAACAACGCCTGCGACATGTCTGTCGCCATTGCCATGTCCTCCCACCGCAGTACCGTGGCGGCAAATAGCAGCTCGCGGGAATGCGGCGCTGTTCAGCGCTCGACCAGACCTGGGTGCAGCGCAATGTGTTTGTATTCCAGAAAATCTTCCAGCGCGGCCAAGCCATTTAGCCGCCCCAGTCCTGACTGTTTGAAACCACCCTCCTCTGTGCCGTCAAATACCCGCGCCCAGTCGTTGATCCAGACCGAGCCGGCATCGAGCGCCTCGGCTACTCGCAAGGCGCGGTCCACGTCGCGCGTCCATACGCTGGCGGCCAATCCATATTCGTTGTCGTTGGCCAGTCGGATCGCCTGCGCCTCATCACTGAAGCGTTGAATGGTGAGCACCGGACCAAAGGTTTCCTGCTGGATGATGGACAGCGCGTTGTCGAACACTTCCAGTAACGCCGGGCGGAAGAACGCGCCCTTGCGCAAGGGACCGGTGGTGATCGGCCCACCACGCTCAACCACGATCGCGCCGGAACTGATCGCCTCCTGCACCACTGCATCCACCCGCTCAACATTTGCGCGATCGATCAACGGCCCCATGTCGCTGCTCGGGTCGGCTGCAGGTCCGACCTTGACCATGCGCAGGCGTGCGCCCACGCCATCGCGCACCGCATCGTAGATGCGGTCATGCACCAGCAGGCGCGAGCCGGTCATGCAGAACTGGCCACTGAATACCGTCAGCGCTTTTTCAATCACCGGTAGCGCCTGGCCCAGATCGGCGTCTTCAAACAGGATCATCGGTGTCTTGCCACCCAACTCCATGCCGAAGCGCTTCAGGTGCTTTGCACCGCTGCTGCTGATCGCGCGACCGGTGCGGGTAGAGCCGGTGAAGCTCACCACTGGCACCTGCGGCGTATCCACCAGGTAGCTGGAGCCATCCGGGCCACTTTCGAAGAAGATATTGATCACACCGCGCGGCAAGGATTCGGCCTCGGCCATGATCTTGGCCATGGTGCTGGCGGTCTGCGCTACCTGCGACGGCAACTTGATTACCGCGGTGCAACCGGCAGCCAGCGCTGGCGCCAACGAGCGGATGGTCAAAACCACAGGCGAATTCCACGGTGCGATCACTGCCGCCACACCCATCGGCTGGCGCAGGATCATCGACAGCCGACCCGGCTTGGGCCGTAGCGAACGGCCTGCTTCCAGCATCGCGGTCGCTGCCGAATAGCGCAGCTTGCTTGGCACCATATCCAGTTCGAAGGCGGCCTCGGCGGCAATCTTGCCGTTCTCCAACGACAGGATCTCAGCCAGACGATCACGATTGCGTTCAAATGCCTGCGCCAACTGCTCCAGCACCCGTGCGCGCAGCTCGTGGTCGTGCGCCCACATGGTCTGCTGGAACGCCTGTGATGCGGCAGACACCGCCGCCATCGCCGCCGCGCGTCCATTGTCTGGGTAGCTGCCGATCACCTCATAGGTCGCCGGATTTATCGAATCCTTGAGCACACCATCGAAGCGTGGAATGCCATTGATCCAATTGGCAGCCCGGCGCAGTTGCTCTGCTGACTTAGTTGCCCCGTTCATGGGACCTCCGTGCGTTGATTACTCATGATCGGCCGGGCCCTGCATCACTCCCGCCCAATAGCGCTGCACTGCAGATAGCAGTGCCTCCACCAACGGCGCGCTGATATTGACCACGATCGGCACGATGATCAGCGTCGATCCCAATACCCGCAGTGGCAACGGCCAGTGCCGAAAATGCTGGCCCAGCAGACTCAACACCGTCAGCACGGTTGGATACACCGCCAGCCAGATCAGCGCGGTGCGTTTAAACCGCGGCGCGAGCTCAGTGCGCCACATCAGCTGTCTGCATCCCGCATCCATTGGCTGATGCGCTCAGCCAACATGATCACCGTGGGATTGGTTGCCACGCAGGGCACATCCGGGAACGCCGAGGCGTCGGCAACGCGCAGGCCATCAATGCCGCGCACGCGCCCTTGGTAATCGAGTACCGCATGTACATCATTGCCACCGCCCATCGGCGCGGTGGAGGTGGGATGGTGGTAGATGTCCAAGGCAGTCGGCAGCGCCGCTTCCAAGGCTTCGTACGAGGTCGACAGCGCGCCCGGCACCATTTCCTCGGCAATCAATGCCGCCAATGGCCCCTGTCGGGCAATGCGCCGGATCAGCTCGATACCTTCCACCATCAGTTGCCGGTCCTGCGTCTCGGTCAACAGATTGAGGGCGATTACCGGCGCGGCGTCGGGGTCTCGCGAGCGCAGCGTCACTGTGCCCAGCGAGCTCGGCCGGGTCAGCGCCAGCGCCAGCATGAAGATGGCGCCGGTGGGCGATGCGTGCGGATCACCGTAGTGCACTGCCGATACGTGGAAGTCGCCGACGTTGGCTGCGGCTTTTGACGACCGCGCCCATAGAATGGCGCCCACAGGTGGTACTGGCAGCCCAAGCCGGTCTGCGCGCGCAGCCCAGGTGGTGTAGAAGAAGGGATGCTCCTGCAGTCGCTGACCGACCGGCAGGTTGGCGACCACATCAATATCCAGTTCCAGCAGATACTTTGCCGGCCCAATGCCGGAACGCAGCAAGACCGCCGCTGTGCCGTAGGTTCCCGCACTCAGCACGATGTTGTCGGCTTCGATGCGCTGACCATCGGCCAACACCACTGCAGCCGCGCGTCGACCCTCAAACGCGACCCGGTCAACCAAGGTCTGGCTGCGGATGCACAGATTGGGGCGCATCCGCACATCAAGCGATAGATAGGTCATACCGGTATTGAGCCGCTGCCCCATCCGGTTGTTCATCGGGCAAGGGCCAACACCAAACGGCTGATCGCTGTTGAAGTCATTCACCTTCGCGAAACCGGCCTGTACAGCAGACGCAACAAAGGCACGCTGCATGTCGGAGACTTCATCGTCCTGCAGGTAGTGGATCGGCCACGGTCCGCTTCGCCCATGAAAGGCATCGTCACCATGCACGGTGCGCTCGCTACGCTGGAAGAACGGCAACACATCCTGCGCAGTCCAGTGCTCAAGTCCGGCCGCGGTCCAACGCTCGAAGTCACCGGCCGGTGCGCGCATCGCCACGCCCGCGTTGACTGCCGAACAACCACCCAGCACCTTGCCGCGCGGCACGGGCATGGTCGCGCCATAGATACCGGGCTCAGCCGAATAGCCCCAATCGTGCGCGCCATCGCCGCCGATGATGTGTTGCAGACGCACTGCATCGGGATAGGCATCCGGTGCGTAGGTTTGTCCGGCCTCTATCAGCAGCACACGGCGGAACGGCTCCTCGCTCAGCCGGCTGGCCATCACCGCGCCTGCCGAACCGCCGCCCACAATCACCACGTCGTAATGCGACTCGCCCGAGGTCGCCACCGCGTGCGCACTGTCACCGCGCACCTGTGCACCTGTACCCGAGTATTTTTGCCGAGTAGCCATGGCAAGCACCTCCGTCATTCCTATCCATCGCCCGCCACCATCAAACAGCTCACCGCACGTGCTGTCGGCAACGGGATCATGGCGCTCATCCTCAGCCGATCCCGATGCAGGCGGAATCCATGCAACCGTCATCACACTCAGGAAAAAATGTCGCCAGTCCTCTCATCCCTGGAATCATTGAACGGCCTGATCGCGTTCGCCTCGGCCGTGCAGGCCGGCAGCTTTTCGGCCGCTGGCAGACAGCTGGGCCTGTCCGCATCCGCCGTAGGCAAAGCAGTCGAACGATTGGAGTTGCGCCTGGGCGCGCGTCTGCTCAACCGCACCACCCGCTCACTGGCACTCACTGGCGAAGGTGAAGTGCTGTATCACTACGCCGACAAGGTGCTGAACGACCTGCAGGAAGCCGAGCGCGAATTGAACATGCGCCAGAACACACCACGCGGGCGACTGAAGATCACCGTCAACCCCATCCTTGCGCGCAAGTTCCTGTTGCCGGCACTGCACGACTTCCACGCGCGCTATCCGGAGGTCAACGTCGCCCTCAGTCTTGATGCAAACCGGCTCGACATCATCGAAGAAGGCTATGACCTGGCTCTGTGGGCTGGCGAGCTGGAGGACTCCAGCCTGCAGGCGCGTCGACTTGGTTCATATGCACTCATCACCTGCGCCTCGCCAAGCTATCTCGCCGATCACGGCACACCTGCCACTCCCGACGACCTGGGTTGCCATCGCTGCCTCTACTATCGCCACCGCGACACTGAGCGAATGGAACCCTGGCGTTTCCAAGGCAAGGTGATCGCCAAGCCCATCGCCCCCGACTGCGCCCTCAACGATGTCGGCACGCTGGCGAGCGCGGCCTTGGCCGGGCTCGGCATCGTGCAGCTGCCGGACTATGTGGTGCGCGAGGGAATAGCAAGCGGCCAACTACAGGAAATACTGGGCAACCATGCCTTCGCACCCACCGGCATTTTCCTGGTGTGGCCACCAATGTCCGCGCAGGCACCTCGGGTACGCGTCTTCATCGATTTCATCGCCAAGCGTACGAGCGACCGGCTCAACTCGTTCAGCATCGCTACTTCGGCACCGCCTTGAACGAACGAAGCCGACCCAGAGGATCGGCTTCATCGTGTGCGATGCGCTGCTGCCGCTCAGTCCACAAGACGCAGACGCAGTTCCTTGGGCAATGCGAACACCATGGTCTCCGGCTCGCCGCCAGTTTCACGGACATTGCCGGCGCCGAGCTCGCGCAACCGCGCGATCACCCCATCCACCAACACCTGCGGTGCCGAAGCACCAGCGGTCAGGCCGATGTGTTTCTTGCCAGCCACCCATTGCGGATCAATCTCGTCTGCGCCGTCAATCAGGTAGGACTCCACGCCTTCGCGACGTGCAAGCTCACTGAGGCGGTTGGAGTTGGAGCTGTTCGGCGAACCCACCACCAGCACCAGATCACACTGCGTGGCCAGGTCGCGCACCGCATCCTGGCGGTTCTGCGTGGCGTAGCAGATATCGTCGTTCTTCGGCCCCTGCACCATCGGAAAATGTTTGCGCAGCGCTTCAATCACGGCACGGGTGTCATCCACCGACAAGGTGGTCTGGGTAGTGAAGGCGAAGTTCTCCGGCTGCGATACCTGCAGCGCTTCCACGTCTTCCACGCTCTCGACCAGGTAGATATGCCCCTTGCCGTTCTCGCGGTTCCACTGGCCCATGGTGCCCTCCACTTCCGGGTGGCCCTCGTGGCCAATCAGCACCACGTCGCGGCCAGCACGGCAGTGGCGTGCCACTTCCAGATGCACCTTGGTTACCAGCGGGCAGGTGGCATCAAACACCTTCAGGCCACGGCGGTCCGCCTCGATACGCACCGCCTGCGACACGCCATGCGCGCTGAAAATGACGGTATTGCCATCCGGCACTTCGTCGAGTTCTTCAACGAAGATGGCGCCACGTGCCTTCAGGTCGTCGACCACGAAACGGTTGTGCACCACTTCATGACGCACATAGATCGGCGCGCCAAGGGTTTCGATGGCGCGTTTGACGATCTCGATCGCACGGTCTACACCGGCACAGAAACCACGGGGATTGGCGAGCAATACGTCCATCTTCAACGACTCCGACCGCTGACGGTCGCAAATGCGGGAACAGGTGCCGGAATCATCCGGCCTTTTTTTCGGCCTTGCCGTCAAGCAAGCCCATCAAGGCGATACCGATGGCGCCGCCCACGATCGCCGCATCGGCGATGTTGAACGAGGGCCAGTAGTGCTTGCCTACATACCATTGAATGAAATCAATGACGTGACCGTGAATCTGGCGGTCGATGACGTTGCCAATGGCACCGCCGATCACCAGTGCGTAAGGCAGCGCACTGCGCCAGTTGGCGCGCGGCGTGCGCGACAGCCAGAACGCCATCAGGCCGCTGATTGCGATGGCCAGGAAGGTGAAGAACCACAGCTGCCAGCCACCGGCATCACTGAGAAAGCTGAATGCCGCGCCAGTGTTGTAGGTGCGGTACCAGTTCCAGAAACCATCAATCACCGGCACCGGGGTGAACTCAGGCAGGCTGGACAGCACCCAGGCCTTGCTCCACTGGTCCAAGCCGATCACGGCCGCGGATACCAGCAGGTAGATCAACGCATTGGGTTTAACAGCCTTTGCTTGCATGTAATACGCCTGTAGTGGACTGCGGTGAAACGGATGGAGCGCTGATCGCTACCCCACCCGCTTCGCGTGACGGCTTGCTTAGAACCAGCGACGGTCTTCGCCAGCGCCGTCGATGTTGTTGACGCAACGGCCACACAGCTCCGGATGCGCCTCCACCGTGCCAACGTCGGCGCGGTAATGCCAGCAGCGCACGCACTTGGACTTGTCGGTCGGCTGCGCGCTGACAAACACCTCGTCGGTGGTTGCCGGGCGCACACTGACATCGCCACTGATGAACAGGAAGCGCAGCTCCTCGGCCAGCGGCTGCCAACGTGCAGCCTGCTCTTCGTTGGCGGCGACGGTGATCTCCGCTTCCAGCGCTGCACCGATAGCGCCATTGGCACGCATCGGTTCCAACACCTTGGAGACCTGCTCGCGCAGTGCCAGCAGCTGATCGAAATCAGCAGCGGTCAGCTGTGCATCGGCCGGCAACGGCGCCAGACCGTCATACCAGGTGGAGAACAGCACGTTGTCGACGCGCTTGCCCGGCAGGTAACCCCACAGCTCTTCAGCGGTGAAGGTCAGGATCGGTGCTACCCAGCGCACGAACGCTTCGGCGATATGGAACATCGCACTCTGCGCCGAACGGCGGCCGCGCGAATCTTCCTGCATGGTGTACAGGCGGTCCTTGGTCACGTCCAGGTACAACGAGCCCAGATCGACGCTGCAGAAGTTCAGCAACAGCTGCACGATCTCAGCCATGTTGTAGTTGGCGTAAGCGGCCTTGATCTTCTCCTGCAGCTCAAACGCGCGATGCACGATCCAGCGATCCAGCGCGACCATGTCCTGCAGCGGCAGCAGATGCTGGGCCGGGTCGAAACCGTCCAGGTTGCCGAGCAGGAAGCGCGCGGTGTTACGCAGGCGGCGGTAGGCGTCGGCATTGCGTTTGAGGATTTCCTGCGACAGCGACATCTCGTTGCTGTAATCGGCGGACGCGATCCACAGGCGCAGGATGTCCGCGCCCAAGGTGCGCATGATTTCCTGCGGCTCGATGCCGTTGCCCAGCGACTTGGACATCTTGCGGCCGTGCTCGTCCACGGTGAAACCGTGGGTCAGGCACTGCTTGTACGGCGCGTGCTTGTCGATGGCCACACCGGTCAGCAGCGAGGACTGGAACCAGCCGCGGTGCTGATCGGAACCTTCCAGGTACAGGTCGGCCGGCTTGCCGTAGCCACGTGCCAGCAGCACACCTTCGTGGGTGACGCCGGAGTCGAACCAGACATCGAGGATGTCGGTGACCTTTTCGTACTGTGCGGCTTCATCGCCAAGCAGTTCGCTGGCGTCCAGCGAATACCAGACGTCGATGCCGGCCTGCTCCACGCGGTCGGCCACCTGCCGCATCAACTCGACGCTGCGCGGATGCGGCTCGCCGGTTTCGCGGTGGGTGAACAATGCGATCGGCACGCCCCAGGTGCGCTGGCGGCTGATGCACCAGTCCGGGCGACCGTCGACCATGCTGCTGATGCGCGCCTTGCCCCAGCTCGGGAACCAGCCCACGTTGTCGATGGCAGCCATCGCGTCGTCGCGCAGATTGGCCTTGTCCATCGAGATGAACCACTGCGGGGTGGCGCGGAACACCACCGGCTTGCGGTGCCGCCAGCAATGCGGATAGCTGTGCTGGATTTCGAAGAAGGCCAGCAGTGCGCCGCTTTCGCGCAGCACTTCGACGATCAGCGGCTGTGCTTTCCACAGGTGCTGGCCGGCCAGCTCGACCGTACCGGCCGGCGGCGTCGACGACAAGTACACACCGCCGCCGTCGATAGGATTGATCTGGCCGGCGTTGTACTTGTCCATCAGCCCGTACTGCTGACTGACCGCGAAATCTTCCTGACCGTGGCCAGGCGCGGTATGCACCGCACCGGTACCGTCGGCATCGGACACGTGCTCACCGTTGAGCAGCGGGATGTCGCGGTTGGCATAGAACGGGTGTGCCAGCAGCTGGTTTTCCAGCACCGAACCCTTGGCGTGACCATGCACGACCACGTCGGCCACGCCGTAGCGGCCCAGCGAGCGCTCAGCCAGCGCCGAGGCCAGCACCAGCCAGCGCGGCTGGCCGTTGTGGGCGGGGCCTTCGACCAGCGCGTATTCGATGTCCGCACCCAGCGACACCGCCAACGATGCAGGCAGCGTCCACGGCGTGGTGGTCCAGATCGGCACCGCCACTTCCACACCGGCCGGCAGCTCGACGCCGAAGCTGGCAGCCAGCGTCTTGGAGTCGCGCGCGGCGTAAGCCACGTCGATGGCCGGCGAGGTCTTGTCCTGGTATTCGATTTCGGCCTCGGCCAGCGCCGAGCCGCAGTCAAAGCACCAATGCACCGGCTTGGCGCCGCGCACCAGGTGGCCGTTGGCGACGATCTTGGCCAACGCACGGATTTCATTGGCCTCGAAGTCGAAGCTCAGCGTCTTGTACGGGTTCTCCCAATCGCCGATCACACCCAGGCGCTTGAAATCAGCGCGCTGCAGGTTGATCTGCTCTTCGGCGTACTCACGGCACTTCTGCCGGAACTGCTCGGCATCAAGCTTGACGCCGACCTTGCCCCACTTCTTCTCGACCGCGATTTCGATCGGCAGGCCGTGGCAATCCCAGCCCGGCACGTAGGGCGCATCGAAGCCGTCGATGTAGCGCGACTTGACGATGATGTCCTTGAGGATCTTGTTGACCGCATGGCCCAGGTGGATCTGGCCATTGGCATACGGCGGGCCATCATGCAGCACGAACAACGGGCGGCCCTTCGCATTCTCACGAAGCTGCGCGTAAATGCCCTGCTCTTCCCAACGTGCCAGGATGCCCGGCTCGCGCTTGGGCAGGTCGCCGCGCATCGGGAATTCCGTTGCTGGCAGATGGAGGGTGGCTTTGTAATCCTGGCTCACGCGGTAGCTCGCAATCTGTGTTCGTTGAGGATGCGACGCGCCTGTTCTGCGTCGCGGTGCATCTGCTCGGTCAACGCCGGCAGATCGTTGAACTTTTCTTCATCCCGCAGCTTGGCGACAAATTCCACTTCGATATGACGGCCGTACAGGTCACCATTGAAGTCGAACAGATGTGCCTCAAGCAGCGGCTCCACACCTTCAACCGTTGGGCGCGTGCCGAAGCTCGACACCGACGGCCATGGCTGCTCGAACACGCCGTGCACCCACGTAGCGTAGATACCAGAAAGTGCGGGTGTTTTCGGGAAACGCAAGTTGGCGGTAGGGAAGCCCAGGGTGCGCCCGAGCTGGCGCCCGCGCACGACCCGGCCGCCGATCGCATACGGACGACCCAGCAATTCGCCGGCATGGGCGAACTCACCGGCCACGATAAGCTCGCGGATGCGGGTGCTGGAAATACGCTCGCCGTTCAGGTGAACCGGCTCGATCTCGCCGGCGACAAAGCCCAGCTCGGCGCCCATCGCCTGCAGCAACGCGATATCTCCGCCACGGCGGTTGCCGAAATGGAACTTGGGGCCGATCCAGACTTCGCGTGCACCCAGCCGGCGCACCAGCATGTCGCGGACGAAGTCCTCGGCGGTGATCGCCGCCATTTTGGCGTCAAAGCGCAGCAGGCCGACGCTGTCGACCCCCAGCTCGCGCAGGGTGGCGACCTTGTCACGGGCCAGCATCAGCCGCGGCGGCGGGTTGTCCTTGGCGAAGAACTCGCGTGGCAGCGGCTCGAAGCCCAAGGCTACGGCCGGCACACCCAAGGCGCGGGCACGGGCAACTGCGTGGCGCACCAGCGCCCGATGGCCCAGGTGCAGGCCATCGAAGGCACCAATGCAGACCACGCTTCCCTGCGGGAACAACACCCCGCCTTCGACGTCTCTAAAAAGCCTGCTCATTCCATCCGGATCCGGCCCATACGGGCCGGTTCTGTCGTGTGTAGCCCTGAAGTATAACGGGCAGCTCAGTGGCCGCGCAGGTCGCGCGGGCGGAAGCCCATCGCAATCATCGCCAGCAGATAACTCGCACCGCCTGCGCCGACCAGCAGCGCCAGAGCGCTGGCACGCTGCCATTTATCCATCGGCGTGAACTCCGGCAGCCAATGCAGCAGGCCCAACAGCACCGCCACCATCACCGCGCAGGCCACCGCCAGACGCAGCAGATAGCCACCCCAGCCCGGCCGGCGCTGGTAGACGCCAGTCTTACCCAGCCAATGCCAAAGCAGGATCAGGTTCAGGTAACTGGACAGTGCACTGGCAATACCCAGCGCCAGATGCAGGCCGGGCTGCTTGCCCAACGCCGCCATCACGCCCTGCGCCTTCAGCTCCGGCGGCACCATGTAGTGGTAAACCACCGCCAGCAGGATGAAGTTGAAGACCATGTTGGCGACCAGCGCGACCAGACCAGCACGCACCGGGGTTTTGGTGTCCTGGCGTGAGTAGAACGCAGGCAGCACCACCTTCAGCAAGGCGAAGGCTGGCAGACCGAAACTCAAGCCATAGACCGCCAGTGCAGTCATCTGGGTGTCGAATTCGGTGAACTTCTTGTATTGGAACAGCGTGGCGATCAGCGGCTCGGCCAGCAACAGCAGGGCCAACATCGCCGGTACCGCGATCAGCAAGGTCATGCGCAGGCCCCAGTCCAGCGCATTGGAGAAGCCCTCGCCGTCGGTCTTGACGTGATGACGGGCCAGCGCCGGCAGGATCACCGTACCCAGAGCGACGCCAAACACCCCCAGCGGCAGCTCCAGGAAGCGATCAGCCAGCGACAGCCAGGACTGCGAGCCGTCGGTCAGGTGCGCAGCGATCACCGTATCCAGCAGCAGGTTGATCTGCGCCACCGAGGAACCGAACAGGGTCGGCACCATGAGCGTCAGCACCTTGCGCACATCCGGGTGATTCCAGCCCCAACGCGGCAGGGTCAGCAGATTGATGCCCTTCAGCCCGGGCAGCTGGAACAGCAGCTGCAGCACACCGGCTGCCAGCACCGCCCAGCCCAGCGCCAGAATCTGTTTCTCGGGCGTGCCGCCCAGCCGTGGTGCCAACCATAGCGCACCCGCGATCATGCACAGATTGAGTATCACCGGCGTCAGCGCCGGCATCGCGAACCGCTGGAAACTATTGAGCGCACCGCCGGCCAAAGCCGTCAGTGAGACGAACAGCAGGAACGGGAAAGTCAGCCTGAACAGATCGATCAGCAGGCCCTGTTTGGCAGGGTCGGTCGCACCGCTGCTGAACAGGAACGCCAACTGTGGCGTGAAAATCAGCGCCAACGCGGTGACCACCAGCAGCGCGCCACCCAAGGTACCGGACACCCGCGCCATCAGCTCGCGCAGATCGGCGTGCGGACGGGTTTCCTTGACCTCGGTGAAGACCGGCACGAAGGCCGTGGCGAACGAACCCTCGGCAAACAGGCGACGCAGGAAATTGGGCACACGGAACGCTACCCAGAAGGCATCGGTGACCGCGTTACTACCGAAGGTGGTAGTGATAACCTGATCGCGAACCAGGCCAAGAACCCGGGAAATCATCGTCATGCTGCTGAACGACAGCAGCCCCCGCAACATGCGCGGTGAACTCACCCACGGCCCCCTTGACAACTTGACTTGACGTTCAATCGGACAGCCATCATACTTGCATGCTTGCTGTTCCCACCACATCGATTTTCAGGAAACCACCACTGTGGCCAATATCAAGTCCGCCAAGAAGCGCGCCAAGCAGACCGTTGTGCGCAACGCGCGCAACACGGCTCAGCGTTCGATGCTGCGCACCGCCGTCAAGAAGGTGATCAAGGCTCTGGATGCCAACGACGCCGCTGGCGCCGAGGCAGCCTTTGCCGTCGCCCAGCCTATCCTCGACCGTTTCAGCGCCCGTGGCCTGATTCACAAGAACAAGGCTGCGCGTCATAAGAGCCGTTTGACTGCACGCATCAAAGCCATCAAGGCCGCCTGATCCGCGCAACAACCTGGAGTCGCAAGACTCCCGGCATGAAAAACCCGGCCTAGTGTCGGGTTTTTTGTTGAGCGATTTCTAGAAGCGAGCCAGCCCTACCCTCACTCAGCCGATCAGGAGCGGGCCGCTCGCGAGCCATAAGCCCATAACTGCGCACGATCCACGCCATACGCGAGAAGCCAGAGCAGGGAGCTGAGGCGCACAAAAAGGTCAAACGAGGCAGCTTCGGCTCTGGCTTCGGCTCTGGCTTCGGCCTTGGCTTCGAGCCGACGCAAGGAAAATCGAAATACTCCCTTCTCCCGCTTGCGGGAGAAGGTGCCCGAAGGGCGGATGAGGGGGCCTTGGCTTTGGCTTTGGCTTTGGCTTTGGCTTCTCAAGCAAAAGCTTGCCCTCACCCCAACCCCTCTCCCGCAGGCGGGAGAGGGGCTTCAAGCGCAAGCCAATGCCACAGCCACAGCCACAGCCACAGCCAAAGCCAAAGCCAAAACCAGAGCCAAAACCACAGCAACGCCAAAAGCAGAAAACCCGGCTTTCGCCGGGTTTTTTCATGCATCAGCTATCAACAAAAAACCTTACTCACCCAGCGCGTGACGCTCTTCGGCTTCCAGAATTTTCTGCTGATCGAAGGACGCCATGATGTCCTTCATGATCGGCCAGGTGCCTTCGCGACCCAGTGCCGACACCAGGTACCACGGGCCAGTCCAACCCAGCTCCTTGATGATCTGCTCAGCCGCTTCCTTGGCCTCGTCCTCGAACATCAGGTCAGCCTTGTTCAGCACCAGCCAGCGCGGCTTCTTCAGCAGCTCCGGATCATGCTTGCCGAGCTCACGCTCGATAGCACGCACCTGCTCAACAGGCGAAATACCTTCAACACCACCCTCCATCGGCGAGATGTCAACGAGGTGCAACAACAGACGGGTGCGCTGCAGATGGCGCAGGAACTGCGCACCCAGGCCGGCACCGTCAGCCGCACCCTCGATCAGGCCCGGAATATCGGCGATCACGAAGCTGCGGTAATTCTCGACCTTCACCACACCCAGGTTCGGATACAAAGTGGTGAACGGGTAGTCAGCGACCTTCGGCGTTGCCGCCGAAACCGCACGGATCAAGGTGCTCTTGCCGGCATTGGGGAAGCCCAGCAGGCCAACATCGGCCAGCAGCTTCAGCTCCAGCTTGAGCAGGCGCTCTTCACCCTCTTCACCCGGCAGCGCCTGACGCGGCGCGCGATTGGTGGAGCTCTTGAAGTGCATGTTGCCCAGGCCGCCCTTGCCGCCCTTGGCCACCAACAGGCGATCGCCATGCGTGGTCATGTCGCCAATGACTTCGTCAGTGTCGACGTTCATCACCACGGTGCCGACCGGCACGGTGATGACCAGATCTTCGCCGCCCTTGCCATAGGCCTGCCGACCCATGCCGTTCTCGCCACGCTGCGCCTTGAAGATGCGGTCATGGCGGAAGTCGACCAGGGTGTTCAGGTTTGCGTCGGCACGGATCCAGACGCTGCCGCCATTGCCGCCATCGCCACCATCCGGACCACCGAGCGGAATGAACTTCTCGCGGCGAAAGCCGATACAGCCATTGCCGCCTTTGCCAGCGATGACTTCGATCTCCGCTTCGTCTACAAGTTTCATGAATTTAACGCCGGGATTAGGAAATGGGGATTGGGGAATAGCAAAAGCAGGTACTGCCCATTATCGGCCCTGCACCCCGGAATGTCGGGGTTCCAACGAAAAACCCCGCCGAAGCGGGGCTCTCGTCAGCAGCCCACACCAGAGTATGGGCGGCTTGCGCGTACGGAATTAAGCTTCCGTGACGACGCTGACGGTACGGCGCTTGTTGGCACCCTTCACCGTGAACTCAACCTTGCCATCGACCAGCGCGAACAGCGTGTGGTCACGGCCCAGGCCGACGCCTGCACCCGGGTGGAACTGGGTGCCGCGCTGACGCACGATGATGTTGCCCGCTTCGATGGCCTGGCCACCGAAGATCTTGACGCCGAGGTATTTCGGGTTGGAATCGCGACCGTTGCGCGAGGAACCTACGCCCTTTTTATGTGCCATGACGGATGCTCCTTAGCAATTAGCCGGCGATGCCGGTGATTTCGATTTCGGTGTAGTACTGACGGTGACCCTGACGCTTCATGTGGTGCTTACGACGACGGAACTTGATGATCCGGATCTTGTCGGCGCGGCCATGGGCCACAACCTTGGCGGTCACCGAAGCGCCCTTCAGCGCGTCACCCAGCTTGATGCCGTCGGCATCGCCGAGCATCAGGATGTTGTCAAACTTGATCTCGTTGCCAGCTTCGACTTCGAGTTTTTCCACGCGCAGGGTTTCACCCTGAACGACGCGGTACTGCTTACCGCCAGTTACCAGAACTGCATACATGACCAGACTTCCTCTGTAGTTATTGTGGTCGCCTTGCCCGCCATCGAGGGCGGACAGAAGCGGGATTTTACCGGCCATACCGGGCCCGGGTCAACCCGCCCCCAGCTCTGACGCACCGGGGCTGAACACTGGTTCAGGCCCCGCCCCGTCATCTGGCCCACTGGCGGGAAACAGCACTGGCAAAACTGGCAATTGCCCCCAAATGACAAGGTCGCTAGGCTGATTGACTGCCGTCAGCGACGCCCCCACACATCCTGCTTCCGGCCCAGCCGGCAGCGGTCCAAATCGGATTTCCCATGGCGATGGATTTCATCCGCATCCGCGGTGCGCGGACGCACAATCTCAAGAACATCGATCTCGACCTGCCCCGCGACAAATTGATCGTGATCACCGGCCTGTCCGGCTCGGGCAAGTCCTCGTTGGCGTTCGACACCATCTACGCCGAAGGCCAGCGCCGCTATGTCGAGTCGCTGTCGGCGTATGCACGGCAGTTCCTGAGCGTGATGGAGAAGCCCGACCTGGACCACATCGAGGGTCTGTCGCCGGCGATCTCCATCGAGCAGAAGTCAACCTCGCACAATCCGCGCTCCACCGTAGGCACTATCACTGAGATCTACGACTACCTGCGCCTGCTGTACGCCCGCGTCGGCAGCCCGCGCTGCCCGGACCACGGCTACCCGCTGGAAGCGCAGACCGTCAGCCAGATGGTCGACCAGGTGCTGACCCTGGATCCAGAGCAGCGCTACATGCTGCTGGCACCGGTCATCCGTGACCGCAAGGGCGAGCATGCGCAGGTCTTCGACCAGCTGCGTGCACAGGGCTTCGTGCGTGTACGCGTTGACGGCGAGCTATACGAAATCGATGAAGTGCCGGCGCTGACCCTGCGCCAGAAGCACACCATCGAGGCCGTAGTTGATCGTTTCCGTCCGCGCGAAGACATCAAGCAGCGCCTGGCTGAAAGCTTTGAAACCGCGCTCAAGCTGGGCGATGGCATGGCCACGGTGATGACCCTGGATGCCGCCGACAGCACGCCGCAGCTGTTCTCCTCCAAGTACAGCTGCCCGGTCTGTGATTACGCGCTGCCGGAACTGGAACCGCGCCTGTTCTCGTTCAACTCGCCGGTCGGCGCATGCCCGGGCTGCGATGGCCTGGGCGTGGCCGAGTTCTTCGACCCGAACCGCGTCGTGGTGCACCCGGAGCTGTCCCTGGCTGCCGGTGCGGTGCGCGGCTGGGACCGCCGCAACGCCTATTACTTCCAGCTGATCGCCTCGCTGGCCAAGCACTACAAGTTCGATGTGGATGCCACCTGGCAGTCGCTGCCGGACAACGTGAAACAGGCCGTGCTGTACGGCAGTGGCGAAGATCAGATCACCTTCACTTACTTCACCGAAGCCGGCGGCCGCAACCAGCGCAAGCACCGCTTCGAAGGCATCATCCCCAACCTCGAACGGCGCTACCGCGAGACCGAATCGCCGGCGGTGCGCGAGGAGCTTGCCAAGTACATCAGCTCGCGGCCATGCCCGGAGTGCAAGGGCGCGCGCTTGAACAAGGCAGCGCGCAATGTGTTTGTCGCCGACCGCCCGCTGCCGGAAATCGCAGTACTGCCGATCGACGAAGCCAAGCGCTTCTTCAGCGAACTGAGCCTGCCCGGTTGGCGCGGCGAGATCGCCACCAAGATCGTCAAGGAGATCGGCGAGCGGCTCGGTTTCCTGGTCGACGTTGGCTTGGATTACCTCACGCTGGAGCGCAAGGCCGACACCTTGTCCGGCGGTGAAGCGCAGCGCATCCGTCTGGCTTCGCAGATCGGTGCCGGTCTGGTCGGCGTGATGTATGTGCTCGACGAGCCGTCCATCGGCCTGCACCAGCGCGACAACGAGCGCCTGCTCGGCACCCTCACCCGCCTGCGTGATCTGGGCAATACGGTGATCGTGGTCGAGCACGACGAAGATGCAATCCGGCTTGCCGATTACGTGGTCGATATCGGCCCCGGTGCAGGCGTGCATGGCGGCGAAATCGTCGGCCAGGGTCAGTTGCAGGACCTGCTGGATGCACCGCGCTCTTTGACCGGCCAGTACCTGTCAGGCAAGCGTCGCATCGAGATCCCGGCACGCCGGCACAAGCCCAATCCGAAGATGACGCTGCGCCTGCGTGGCGCCAGCGGCAACAACCTGAAGAACGTTGATCTGGATGTTCCATCCGGCCTGTTGACCTGCGTGACCGGCGTGTCCGGCTCGGGCAAGTCGACGCTTATCAACGACACCTTGTTCTCGCTGGCCGCCAACGAGATCAACGGTTCCTCGCATCCGATTGCCAAGTACAAGAGCGTCGAAGGCCTGGATCTGTTCGACAAAGTGGTGGACATCGACCAGTCACCGATTGGCCGCACTCCGCGCTCCAATCCGGCGACCTACACCGGCCTGTTCACGCCGCTGCGTGAGCTGTACGCGCAGGTGCCGGAAGCGCGTGCGCGCGGTTATTCACCGGGCCGTTTCAGCTTCAACGTGCGTGGCGGCCGCTGCGAGGCCTGCCAGGGCGATGGCCTGATCAAGGTGGAAATGCACTTCCTGCCGGACGTGTATGTGCCTTGCGATGTCTGCCACGGCAAGCGCTACAACCGCGAGACGTTGGAGATCCTCTACAAGGGCTACAACATCAACGACGTGCTGCAGATGACGGTCGAAGATGCCCTGCGCCTGTTCGAGCCGGTGCCGACGATCGCACGCAAGCTGGAAACGCTGATGGACGTAGGCTTGAGTTACATCAAGCTGGGCCAGAGCGCGACCACGCTGTCCGGCGGTGAAGCACAGCGCGTGAAGCTGTCCAAGGAACTGTCCCGCCGCGATACCGGCCGCACCCTGTACATCCTCGACGAGCCGACCACCGGCCTGCACTTCCACGACATCGAAGCACTGCTAGGCGTGCTGCACAAGCTGCGCGACGAAGGCAATACAGTCGTGGTGATCGAGCACAACCTTGACGTGATCAAGACTGCTGACTGGATCGTCGATCTGGGTCCGGAAGGCGGCCATCGTGGCGGCACCGTACTGGTCACAGGTACGCCGGAAGACGTGGCGGCGCATCCTGATTCGTATACCGGTCAGTTCCTGGCCAAGATGCTGCCGAGCACCAGCGCGCGCCCGGAGCAACCGGCAGCAGTAGCCAACAAGCCTGATGCGCGCCCGCCGCGCAAGGAAAAGCCGGCCAAGAAAACGGCGGCCAAAAAGGCTGCTGCCCCCGCCAAGAAGAAGGCTGCGAAATGAGTAACGAGCACAAGCAACTGGCCCGCGTACCGATCAGCGTGCGCTGGCGCGACATGGACTCGATGGGCCACGTCAACAACGCCAAGTACGTCTCCTACCTGGAAGAGGCGCGCGTGCGCTGGATGCTGGGCGTGGAAGGCGTGTCGATGACTGACCGCATCGCGCCGGTGGTGGCCAACACCAACATCAACTATCGCCTGCCGATCGTTTGGCCGAACGACATCGTGGTCGAACTGTTTGTCGAGCGTCTGGGCAATAGCAGCGTGACCATTGGTCACCGCATCGTTGACCAGAACGACGACAGCAAACTGTATTCGGACGGTAATGTGGTGGTGGTTTGGATGGATACGCAGACGGGGAAAAGTGCACCGTTGCCTGAGGCTGTTCGGGGTGCTTCGAGCTGAGCGAAAGCGAAGCGGGAAAATTGTAAAAATGCCTGAAACCTCCCTTCTCCCGCATGCGGGAGAAGGTGCCCGAAGGGCGGATGAGGGGAGCTTTTGGAGCTTTTGGAGCTTGAAGCGCCCTCACCCCAACCCCCGCTCCGCGCCCCGGCCCTTGCGCTGGCGCAAGGGCGTTCGACGGGCAGCGAACCAATGGTTCGCAAGCTGCCCCCCTTACCCCGCAGGCGGGAGAGGGGCTTGAGCTGCAGTTGCGGGCTTGGCGGGGAGCTGCCTGCCTTCGCGCAGCGTTACTTCAACGCAACCTTCGGAAAATCCACCGGCACATCCAGCGCCACGTTGATGTAGTTGGTGTACAGGTTCAACGCCACATGCGCGAGAATCTCAACGATCTGCTCGTCACCAAAACCGACGCTACGCAGCTCCGCTACATCAGCATCGTCCAGCTGCGCACGCTGCTCCACCACCTTCAGTGCAAAACGCAACGCTGCCGCGGTACGCGCATCGTCGGATTGACCAACCTGTGCTGCCGCCATCTCGGTAGCGGTAGCACCGGCTTGCTGGCCCAGTACGGTATGCGCAGCCAAGCAGTACTCACAGCGGTTGCGGTTGGCGACGGCCGCGGCGAGCTGTTCGCCGAGCTTGCTGCCAAGGCTGCCATTGCCCAGGGCGCCAAATGCTCCCCACATGCTCTGCAGCGCTGCAGGAGAATTGGCGACGGCCTTGAACATGTTCGGCGTCGCACCGAAGGCCTGATGGATCTGCGCCAGCAGCGGCTGGCTGGCAGCAGGTGCGGTCTGGGTCTGTAGATTGATGCGTGACATGGTGATCTCCTGATCGATTGGGATGGCGACCGGGCCGTCAGCCCGTGAAAGAAGTATCCCGCCCGCATCAGAACCATTTGATACGATTAGTTCATCAAACAAGCCAATTGATACAGATGAGCACGCTCCCACCGGTGGATCGCCTGGCAGGCGTCCTGGAGAACTTCCGTTTCCAGGCGCAGTTGTTTCACTCCGGCCCGCTATGCGGACTGACCAGCTTTGATGCGGGTGAAGGCCATGCCTATCTGCACGTACTGCGGCGCGGCCAGCTCGACGTCAGTCATCCCGGCAGCCGCGACATCCCGGCCTCGATGCACTTCGAGGAGCCAACACTGCTGTTCTATCCGCGCCCGCTCAGCCATCGCTTCCACAACCCGCCGCGCGACGGCGCCGACTTCACCTGCGCCCGGCTGGACTTCGACGGTGGCATCGCGCATCCACTGGTGCGCGGCCTGCCCTCGCTGATCGCACTACCGCTGGCGCGCATCCCCGGGCTGGCGATGACGCTGGAACTGCTGTTCAACGAAACCGACAACGTCCGCTGCGGTCAGCGCCTGCTGACTGATCGGTTGTTTGAAGTGGTGGTGATCCAGTTGCTGCGCTGGCTGCTGGATCATCCGCAGGAGGCAGGGATTCCCGCTGGTTTCATCACCGGCCTGTCGGATCCACGCTTGTCGCGTGCGCTGGCAGCGATGCACGACCAACCCGGCGAAAGCTGGACGCTCAACAACCTCGCCGAACAGGCCGGCATGTCACGCACCGCGTTTGCCAACAGCTTCCGCGATGTCGTCGGGCAGACGCCGCTGGACTACCTCACCGATTGGCGCCTCGCGCTGGCCCAGCGCCGGTTGCGGCAAGGCCGGTCGATCAAGACACTGGCCGACGAGCTGGGCTATGCCAACGCCTCGGCGCTGTCGCGGGTATTCGCCGCCAAAATAGGTATGTCTCCACGTGAATGGCTGAAGCAGGCCGAGGCCTGATCAACGCGCAGGCGCCTCGCGCCGTACCTGCAGCACGCCGTCGACCTTTGTTCCGTCTTCCAGACTCAGCCGCAACGGCAACTGCGCACCTTCCGCCAGCGGCACTTCCGGCTGCATCAACATCAAATGCAGACCACCCGGCTTCAGCTCGGCTGATGCGCCCGGCGCGATCGGCAAACGCTCGATTTCGCGCATCCGGCTGACGCCCTGCACCACCGTGGTTTCGTGCAACGACACATCACCGAAGGCCTTGCTGCCCGCGCCAATCACCACGACTTCGCTGGTGCAGCCGTTGCGAATGCGCGCAAAGCCCGCTGCCATCCGCATCGCCGCCGGGGTCAACCGTACCCAGCCCTGCTCTACGGTCACACAGACCGGCGCCGCAGCGCTCGCCTCGAACGCACACAAGGCCAACAGTACGCACACGAATGGTTTGGTTATCATCAGGCCACGACTCCTTGCCGTACGAGAAACCGCAGCATGACCACGCTCATCGAAGTGATCAACCATGGCCCCATCCGCGAACTGCGCCTGGCGCGGCCACCGGTCAACGCGCTGGATACCGAACTGTGCCGCGCCCTTATTGCCGCCGTCACCGTGGCCATGACCGATGACGTGCACGGCATCGTACTGTCCGGCAGCGAGCGCATCTTCACCGGCGGCATGGATGTACCGCACCTGCTCTCGCATGGCGATGACAAGCGCAAACTGATGGACAGCTGGCAGGCCTTCTTCGGTGCTGCGCGGGTACTGGCCGAGAGCCGTGTGCCGGTCGTGGCCGCGCTGACCGGCCATTCACCGGCTGGCGGCTGCGTGCTGGCGCTGTGCTGCGATTACCGGGTAATGGCGCGCAGCGCCGACCCGTCAAAGCCCTATGTGATCGGCCTGAACGAGGTACAGGTGGGCCTGGTCGCGCCGGAAGGCATCCAACGCCTGATGCGCCGCGTGGTCGGCCACCACCGTGCCAGCGTCTTGCTGACCGGCGGCCAGCTGGTCAGCGCCGAGCGCGCCCTGGAGATCGGCCTGGTTGATGAACTGGCTGACAGCGCGCCGCAGGTGGTCGAGCGCGCCATCGGCTGGCTGCAGGCCCAACTCAAGCTGCCGGCGCAGCCGATGCTGCAGACCCGCGCCATCGCCCGCGCCGACCTGCACGAGGCCATGCAGGCCGAGCACATCCAGCTGGAGCGCTTTGTCGAAGCCTGGTTCTCGCCAGATGCACAGGGTGCTTTGCAGGCCTTGGCTGCTCGCCTGGGCAAGAACTGAGCAACACCCGGTCCGGGCTGGGGATCGGTACCGGCAGCAGCGCCTGCCCGCGTTCACCCTCCCCTGCTCGCCTATAATCGCGGCCTGTCGAAATGAAGGCCGCCGCCTTGTCCAACACGCCCGAACCCGTGGTATCCGAGCTGATTGACCTGCTGTCGCTGGAGCGGCTGGAGGACAACCTGTTCCGTGGCCAGAGCCGCGATATCGGCACCAAGTACGTGTTCGGCGGGCAGGTGCTGGGCCAGGCGCTGGCGGCCGCACAGGCAACCGTCGAGAACGGCCGCCACGTGCATTCGCTGCATGCCTACTTCCTGCGCGCCGGCAATATCGACCACCCCATCGTCTATGACGTGGACCGCACCCGTGACGGTGGCAGCTTCTCGGTGCGCCGGGTCACCGCGATCCAGCACGGCAAGGTGATCTTCTTCTGCGCCGCCTCGTTCCAGCAGGCCGAGCGCGGCGCCGAGCACCAGCACAAGATGCCGGACGTGCCGCAGCCCGAGGACATCGAACCCAACCGCCCCGTCCCGGCCGACGTGCTGGAGCGGCTGCCGGTGAAGGTGCAGCGCTGGCTATCGCGCGGCGGCCCGTTCGAGTTCCGCCATGTCTATCCGCGCGACGAACTGAACCCGCCCAAGCGCCCGCCCTATCACCAGGTCTGGCTGCGTTTGAACGAGAAGATCGGTGACGCGCCGGAGCTGCATCAGGCGCTGTTGGCCTACGCCTCCGACTTCCATCTGCTCGGCACGGCGACCTTCCCGCACGGCATCAGTTACTACCAGCCGCATGTGCAGATGGCTTCGCTGGACCACGCCATCTGGTTCCACCGCCCGTTCCGCGCCGATGACTGGCTGCTGTACTCACTGGACAGCCCGAGCGCACAGGATTCGCGCGGTCTGGCGCGTGGCCAGTTCTATACCCGCGATGGCGTACTGGTCGCCAGCACCGCACAGGAAGGCCTGATCCGCGTGACCCCCGACGACAACGAAGCGAGCAAAGGCTGAACCATGCGCAAGATTTTCAGCAGCCAGCGCGTCGAGAACGCCGAAGGTGTGGCGCAGATCCTGCGTGATGCCGGTATCGAGGTACGCATCACCAACGGCCGTTCGTACCACAGCAAACGCCGCGGTCAGTTCAGCTATACCGACAAGGTCAACAACGACACCCAGCCCGCGGTCTGGGTGGTACACGCCAATGACCAGCCGCGTGCTCGCGAGATCCTGCGCGACAAACGCCTGCTCGATACCACCCGTCGCGACCATCCCACCGCCGAGTACGCCTTCCGCGAAACCCCGGCCGAAGCCGGCAACGGCCGTGGCTGGGCCTGGCGGATCCGCATCGCCCTGCTGGTGGTGATCGCTGGCGTGGCATTGGTGATCATGATGCGCCACCGCACTGCGCCGACCGCTGCTCCGGCCGCCCCTGCCGCGCAGGCACAACCTTCCCAGCAGAAACCCAGCGAAGACGATTTCCGCGTCCGCATCCAGCCCCAGCCCGACGCACCGGCACCGGCACCGCCACCGCCACCGCCACCGCCACCGCCACCGGAAAAATAATCGGTCACATCGGGCTTCGGTGCCCGTCCTGTTTGGCAGTACCGTCGAAAAGGCCTGTCCGATGAGCACCGAAACGCTGGAAATCATGCTGCAGAACGAACTGCCTGCCGCCCGCAAAGGCTGCACGCACTCCTATGGGCGCATCGTGCAGGGCTGCCAGAACACCGTGACCGCGATTGCCCTGGCCATCACCCGCGACGTGCAGGCCAGCGAGGACATCGCCCAGGAAGCCTTCATCAAGGCCTGGCAGCAGCTGACCCAGCTCAACAACGCTTCCAGCTTCCTGCCGTGGCTTCGGCAGATCACCCGTAACCTCGCCCGCGACTGGCTGCGTGCCAACCGCAACCGGCCGCTCAGCGGCGAGGCCGCGGAAATCGCCATCAGCATGGCTGCCGATCCATCGCCCAATGGCGTCGATGCGATGGCACGGCTGGAGGAAGAACTGGTCGCCGAGGAAATCATCTCCGCCCTGCCCGAAGACAGTCGTGAAGCGCTGCTGCTGTACTACCGCGAAGGACAGAGCTCACAACAGGTGGCAATGCTGCTGGGCTTGAGCGATGCAGCCGTGCGCAAGCGCCTGTCGCGTGCCCGCGCCAGCGTGCGCGAGGAAATGCTCAAGCGCTTTGGCGAGTTCGCGCGCAGCACCGCACCGGGTACGGCGTTCACTGCATTGATCAGTTCGGCGCTGATGCTGGCCGCCCCCGGCACCGCCAGCGCGGTGATCATCGCCAGCGGCGCAGGCGTTGCCGGCACTGGTGCAGGCAAACTCGGCCTGGGCGGCCTGGGCGGCCTGGGCGCCAGCACCGCAAGCAGCGGCGCTGCCGCAGGCACGATCGGTGCGGCGGCAAATTCCCTGTTTCCCACACTGTTCGACCTGTGGATGGTGCTCGGCGCGATCGTGTTCGGCACCTTGGCCGCCTATCTGTCCAATCTTTACCTGCTGCGCTATGCAGAGACGCCCGAGGAAACCCAGCGCGTTCGCCGCTTCATGCGCCTGCATACCATCAGCGCCTTCGTGTTCTGCATCTGCGCCATGGCTGGCGTGGTCCTGCGCATGGGCCTGGTTGGCGGGCTGCTGACCTTGGCGGTAGGCATGGCCGCATTGAACTACCAATACCTGGTAACTCTGCCACGGGTGATGGCGCCGATGCTGGCCCGCGATGCGGCACGCCATGGTCGCAGCGGTCCGTCCTGGGTTTATCAGAGCATGTTCGGGCGCAGCGCCGTAGTCGGCACATCGCTGCTGGCAGTGGCGGCAACCTTGTACGCACTGCTGCAGCGCTGAGTACCCACAAACAAAACACCCCCGCTGTTACCAGCGGGGGTGTCGTCGATCGGTGCCTTTCCGGGAACTTACTTCGCAGCCGGAGTCTGCGGCGGCATCGGGCCGCGCGGGCCACGATGATCGCGGTGACCGTCCTTGCGCGCGGCCTCCAGTTCGGCCGGGCTCAACTTGCCATCCTTGTTGGTATCAGCCTTGGCGAACCACTCGGCACGGCGCTGCTCAGCACGGGCCTGACGATCAGCCTGGTCGATGTAGCCGTCCTTGTTGACGTCCATGCGGGTGAAGTACGCCTGGTACTCGGCGGCACTGACGCGGCCATCGTGGTTGGTATCCATGGCGCGCATGAAGCCGCCATCGCGCTGACCGCGATGTCCGCCATGGCGATCACCGCCGTGACGCCCGCCATGACGCGCCTGCGCCATTTCCTCGCGTGACAGCTTGCCGTCCTTGTTCTTGTCCAGCTCGTCAAAACGCTGTGCCAGACGCGGATTCGCCGCCGCTTCCTGACGATCAACCACGCCATCGTTGTTGGTATCCAGACGCTGCGGCGCCGGGCTCGGGCTGGTTGGTGAAGCCGCTATTGCCAAGCCGGTCGCCGAGGTGGCCAGCAGCATCGCCAGCAGGAGGAGAGGTTTGCGGTGGGTCTGGGTCATGGTGTGGCTCCGTGGTGAGACAGCGGACGCGGCATTGCGTCCTCGCTACGGTCAACGCACCAGCCAGCGACTCGGTTGACCTGTACAACGGCGATATTCATCACGCAGACAGGCGCAGGTTTTGCGACGCGCCACCGCTATGCTGTGCACATGGCAGCCCACGGCGAAAACAACGAAGAACTGCGCCTGTTCCAGACCGGCGAGCACCCCTGTGGCTATTGGCCGGAACGGCAGGCGCGCGACCTTGTGCTGGACCCCCAGGACGAGCGCCTGGGTGCGCTTTACCCGATGGCGTTGACCTGGGGCTTCCGCCGCTCCGGCGACCTGGTCTACCGCCCGCACTGCGAAGGCTGCCGCGCCTGCGTGCCGGTGCGCATACCTGTGGAGCGCTTCAACCCGGACCGCAGCCAGCGCCGCTGCCTGGCGCATAACGCCGACCTGCAATGCCGGATTCTGCCGGCCGAGCGTACCGACGAGCAGTTCGCGCTGTATCAACGCTACCTGTCCCACCGCCATGCCAAGGGCGGCATGGACGAACACGGCCCGCATGAGTTCGACCAATTCCTGATCGGCAGCTGGTCACACGGTCGCTTCATGGAAATACGCACGCCCGGTGCGGCCGGCAAACGCGGGCAACTACTGGCCGTCGCCGTCACCGACGTCACTGACCTCGGCCTGTCGGCGGTCTATACATTCTTTGATCCTGACCAGGAAAAACGCAGCCTCGGCACCTTCGGCATCCTGCAACAGATTGCCTGGGCGCAGCGCAACGGCTTACCGCATTTGTATCTGGGCTATTGGATCAACGGCCACCGTAAGATGGATTACAAACGCCGCTTCCATCCGCTGGAGTATTTCGACGGCAAGCGCTGGGTGCAGGACGGCCAGGGCAACCGCAACGGCCTGCCGTGATTGAGAAGCTGCTCAATTGTGACGCGCTTTTATACATATTTAACCGGGATTTATGCAAAATAGGAATGTCATCGCGCACCGTGATGGCGCAAGGAAGTATCCATTCAACAGGAGTAATGCGTGAAGACCCAATTTTTGATTCTGGCTGCAATTGGCACCCTGGCCCTCGCCGGCTGCAAGAAGGCCGAAACTCCGGCCACCGACGCACCGGCAGCCACCCCGGCCGCTGCCCCGGCAACAGCTGCAGCTGAAGTCACCCCGGCTCCGGCCACCGACACCGTCAAGGCCGGCACCGGCGTTGCAGAGTGCGACCAGTACCTGGAAAAGGTCTACGCATGCATCAGCGACAAGGTTCCCGAAGCCCAGCGCGACATGATGAAGCAGGGTATCGAGCAGTCGCGTAGCGCCTGGGCAGGCGTGACCGACAAGACCGGGCTGGCCAACCAGTGCAAGACCGCGCTGGAACAGGCCAAGACCAGCTTCGGCGCGATGGGCTGCACGTTCTAAGCAACGTTGCCGCACTGTCTGAGGACGCCCCGCTTGCGGGGCGTTCTTGTTTTCGCCTTATCGTCATGGTGACGTGAGAAAATAAGCGGATGCGCATCTCAACCCTACTCGCCCCGATGACCCTGCTGCTGGCAGCCTGCTCCACCTCGCCCAGCGGCAGCGCCAGCCCGCCTGCCCAGCTGCGGCTGGCAACCTACAACACCTCCCTGTACTCCGAGGAGGAAGGCGGCCTGATCCGTGAACTGCAGGGCGACAGCGCGCACGCGCGCAAGATCGCTGCTGTGCTGCAGCAGACGCGGCCGGATCTGGTCCTGCTCAACGAATTCGATTTCGACGACGCGCACCGCGCCGCCGACCTGTTCCAGCAACGCTATCTGGAAGTCGCCCAGCCCGGCGGCGGCGAAGCGCTGAAGTACCCTTACCGCTACCTGGCCCCGGTCAACACCGGCGTGCCCAGCGGCCTGGACCTGGACAACAACGGCACCGTCGGCGGCAAGGGCCGCGAGCGCGGCAACGACGCTTGGGGCTACGGCCTGCACCCGGGCCAGTACGGCATGCTGGTGCTGTCCAAGTACCCGATTGATGAAGCCGCCGTACGCACCTTCCAGCTATTGAAGTGGAGCACCATGCCCGGTGCGCTGCGTCCGATCGAGCCAACTACCGGCAAATCATTCTGGCCGGATGCGGTGTGGTCGCAGCTGCGGCTGTCGTCCAAGTCGCATTGGGACGTGCCGGTGCGCACCCCGCTGGGCACCGTGCATGTGCTGGCATCGCACCCCACCCCGCCGGTGTTCGATGGCAAGGAAAAGCGCAACGCCGCCCGCAATCACGACGAACTGCGGCTGTGGAAGGAGTATCTGGATGGCGGCGACAAGCCGTGGCTGTGCGATGACAAGGGCACATGCGGTGGCCTGGCTGCCGATGCGCGCTTCGTCATCGTTGGCGATCTGAACAATGATCCAGCCGACGGCGACGGCCGCCACGATGCCATCCTCGAACTGCTGGAACATCCGCGCGTACTGCGCTACCCGACCCCAAGCAGCGTTGGTGCTGAGCAGACCAGCCTGGCCTATGCAGAGAAAGGCATCGTCCGTCGCGGCGCGCCGCAGCATGCCACCGGCGATTTTGGCCCACGCTCGGGCACGATGCGCCTGGACTACGTGCTGCCCTCCACCGGCCTGAGCTACATCGGCAGCGGGGTGTTCTGGCCGGCCAATGAAAGCCCGGAGGCGAAGATAGCCGATGGCAGCGACCACCATCTTGTCTGGGTGGATGTGAAGTAAAAAAAACGCCGGCTAAGCCGGCGTTTTTTTTGTATTCGACTTTGTGGGAGCGGCATTAGCCGCGAAGCTGATAGATCATCAGATGACGATGCATCCCGCTACTGCAACATTGCCAGCTTCGCGGCTTACGCCGCTCCCACAAGCTCGCGACTAACTGCTGGCGTGGGAAATGCATCAGAGCGGCGAAGCACTCCCCCTCCCCAACCCTCCCCTTGCCTACGGCAAAGGGAGGGAGCAGAGCGCTCAGCGCAATTCAATTCCAATCGCCGCTGCCGCATCACGCGCGATCGCACGCGCCTGATCCACATCGGCAGCCCGTGCCAAGGTCACACCGACGCGACGCTGGCCCTGCACCATCGGCTTGCCAAACAGGCGTAGCGCCGAGTCCGGATGGATCAGTGCTTCGGCGACGTTGCTGAAGAACGGCACGCCATTGCCCTGCGCCAACATCGCGCACGATGCCGATGCACCGTTGTGACGGATGCCCGGGATCGGCAGGCCAAGAATGGCGCGTGCATGCAGTGCGAACTCGCTCAGCTCCTGCGATACCAAGGTCACCAGACCGGTATCGTGCGGACGCGGCGAGACTTCGCTGAACCACACCGCATCGCCCTTCACGAACAACTCGACACCGAACAGGCCCCACCCCCCCAGGTCCTCGGTGATGGCGCGGGCAATCTGCTGCGCGCCGTCCAGCGCCTTGGCCGACATCGCCTGCGGCTGCCAGCTTTCGCGGTAGTCGCCGTCCTTCTGCAGGTGACCAACCGGATCGCAGAATGCAGTGCCGCCGGCGTGGCGCACGGTCAGTAGAGTGATCTCGTAGTCAAAGTCGATGAAGCCTTCGACGATGCAACGGCCGGCACCGGCGCGGCCGCCGGTCTGCGCGTACTCCCAGGCTGGGCCGATGTCGGCTTCGCTGCGCAGTGTGCTCTGGCCCTTGCCGGAGGACGACATTACCGGCTTGACCACGCACGGCAGGCCGATGGTGGCGACGGCTTCGCGGTACTCGGCTTCGGTATCGACAAAGCGATAGGGCGAAGTCGGCAGGCCCAGGGTTTCCGCGGCCAGGCGGCGGATGCCTTCACGGTCCATGGTCAGGCGCGCGGCACGCGCAGTCGGGATCACCCGCAGGCCCTGCTCGGCTTCCAGCTGCACCAGTGTCTCGGTGTGGATGGCCTCGATCTCCGGCACCACCAGATGCGGCTGCTCCTGCGCGATCAGCGCCTTCAGCGCGGCCGGGTCGAGCATGTCCAACACGTGGCTGCGATGCGCGACCTGCATGGCCGGGGCATTGGCGTAACGGTCGGCGGCGATCACTTCCACCCCGAAGCGCTGCAGCTCGATGGCCACTTCCTTGCCCAGTTCGCCCGAACCAAGCAGCAGTACGCGGGTGGCGGATGGGGACAGCGGGGTACCGAGGGTGATCATCAGGCAGGTCCGGGAGGGCGCTAAAGAGGATGCATATTCTAGGCAAGCCGGGCCACGGAGGGGCGGTCCCGTAGCCGGGATAAGCAGCAGCGGACCCGGGGAATGGGCGGAATGGCGCAGCGGCGATGAGGTGGCCCGCACTAGCCGCTGGAGCGACGGCGCTTACCCGGGTCCTGCTCGGGCTACGTCCCAATGACAGAACCACTTGCATGTTGATATCAATTTGATATCTTTCACATCAACTACCACGGAAGATGTGCCATGAAAGAGAAGTCCATCGGTTCCATGACCGGCATTCCCACCCTGCTTGGCACCCTCCTGATGATGCTTGCGGGCGCCATCGCAATCATCGCAGCGATCGTCGTCACCAAGAATGGCACCGGTGGCGGCGGGCCGATGGTGCTCGGCGGCATCGTGCTGGTGATCGTCGGCATCTTCCTCAGCTGCGGCCTGTACATGGTCCAGCCCAACCAGGTGGCCGTGATCAGCCTGTTCGGCAAATACGTCGGTACGGTCAAGGAAAACGGCCTGCGCTGGAACAACCCGTTCTTCAGCAAACGCGCCGTCAGCCAGCGCGTGCGCAACTTTGAAAGTGGCAAGCTCAAGGTCAATGAACTGGACGGCTCGCCGATTGAAATCGCCGCGGTCATCGTCTGGCAGGTGGTCGATGCTTCCGAAGCGGTCTACAACGTCGACGACTACGAGAGCTTCGTGCACATCCAGTCCGAGTCGGCGCTGCGCGCGATGGCAACCAGCTATCCCTACGACCAGCACACCGAAGGCCAGCTTGCGCTGCGCAGCCACGCCGCCGAGATCTCCCAGCACCTGAAGGACGAACTGGCCGAGCGCCTGGCCGATGCCGGCGTGCAGGTACTTGATGCCCGCATCAGCCACCTCGCCTACGCACCGGAAATCGCCCAGGCCATGCTGCAACGCCAGCAGGCCAGCGCAGTGATCGCCGCACGCACGCAGATCGTCGCCGGCGCCGTCGGCATGGTTGAGATGGCACTGCTGGAACTGCAGAAGAACGCCGTCGTCACCCTCGACGAAGAGCGCAAGGCGCACATGGTCAGCAACCTGTTGACCGTGCTGTGCTCGGACCGTGGCACCCAGCCGATCGTCAACGCCGGTTCGCTGTACTGAACAATGTAATGAGGTAATCGTAGTGAATGTTTTCGCCCCCCTGATCATCGCCGCCACCGGCATCCCCGCTCTTTGCTTCGCGGTGTGGAGCGGGCGCCCCGGCACCGCACACGCACGCGGGCTGGGCCTGCGCTGGGCCTTGATCGCGCTGTGCATGTTCGTGGCTGCCACCGGCGTCTACCTGGCCGGTGACAACCGCAACATCGCCTACGGCGTGATCATCGCGCTGGTGGTGGCGGTCAATGCGCTGGGCATTTCGCTGGTGCTGCATCTACGTCGCGGCAACAACGGAGCACCCCGCCGGTGAGCGAGAAGAAGGCCTATCCGCTGCGCATCAACGCTGATGTTCTGGCCGCGACCCAGCGCTGGGCCGATGACGAGCTGCGCAGCCTCAACGCGCAGATCGAGTATGTGATCCGCGACGCCCTGCGCAAGGCCGGGCGCCTCCCCAAACCTGAGCAAGAACCCAAGGAAGAGCAATGAGCACGCAGTGGAAATACCTCGTCGTCGAACTGAAAACCACCCTGATGGGCAGCTTCAAGGCAGAGGCATTGCAGGAAGAACTGGACAAGCAAGGCCGGCTTGGCTGGGAGCTGGTCAACGTGGTCCACGCCACACCAACCATCTCCACCCCCACCCTGGTTTTCAAGAAGGCACTGTGATGAAAGCCTTGAGCGGATTGATCACAGCAGCGATTCTTTCCCTCGCCGGCAGCGCACATGCTGCCGACCCGGCCAGCTTGGCCAACCAGCTACTGGACCGGCTTGATGCTGGCCAGTACACGGCTGCCGAAGCTGACTTTTCGGCACAGATGAAAGCAGCAGTACCGGCAGACAAGCTCAAGGCGGTATGGGAGTCGCTGCCCGCGCAGATGGGCGCAGCTGGTCCACGTGGCGAAGCTGCAACCAGCGAAGCCGACGGCTTCCGCATCGTCGTCATTCCACTGCGTTACGCCAATGGCGCCCTGCAGGCACGTATCGTGCTGGACAAGGACGACAAGGTTGCCGGCTTCCTGGTGCAGCCAGCAACCGCCGCACCGGCACCACCGCCTGCCGCTGATGCCAGTTTCATCGAACAGGACTTCAACGTGCCAGCTACTGGCAGCGGCAGCGCGCCACTGCCGGGCACCCTGACCCTGCCCAAGGGCAAAGGCCCCTTCCCTGCCATCGTGCTGGTGCACGGCTCCGGCCCGCAGGACCGCGATGAAACCATCGGCCCCAATCGTCCGTTCCTGGACATAGCGCGCGGTCTGGCAGCGCAGGGCATTGCCGTGCTGCGCTACGAAAAACGCAGCCACGCGCGTCCACAGGATTTCAAAGGCAGCTTCAGCATCGATGACGAAACTATCGACGATGCAGTCGCTGCGGTAAGCGCGCTGGCAACCGGCGCCAACATCGATCCTCGCCACATCTACCTGCTGGGTCACAGCCAAGGTGGATTGCTGGCCGGACGCATCGCCAAGGCCGCCAATGGCAAGCTGGCTGGGCTGGTGCTGCTCGCCGCACCTGCGCGCCCCATCCTCGACCTGCTGGCCGAACAGAACCGCTACATGCTCGGCCTGGACGGTACGATCAGCGCCGAGGACCAAGCCCAACTCACTGCGCTGGATGCAGCCATCGCTGCAGTGCGCAGCAATCCGGACGCCCGCTTGATGGAAGTCCCCGGACGGTTCTGGCAGCAGTTGGAAGCCGTTGACCCCATCGCCGATGCGCGCGCCAGCAAGCTGCCGGTGCTGTTGTTGCAAGGCGGTCGTGACTTCCAGGTGATCGATGCCGATTGGCAGCTGTGGAACAAGGGGTTGCAAGGCGAACGCTACCGCTTGCAGCACTACCCGGCGCTCAATCACCTCGGCATCGCAGGGGAAGGCAAGGGCTCATTGGAAGAGTACGCACGCCCGGGCCACGTCGATGCAGCGCTGATCAACGACATCGCACAATGGATCAAGGCACGGCCATGAGCGGTCGCAACACCACCACTGCATCAGCACCGTTCAAGGTCGCTGCACCGACCAGCTCGCTGTTGTTCTGGTTGTGGTCGCCGATGCTGCTGGTACTCAGCATTGATCCCCTGATCCAACTGTTCGCGGGCAAGCCGCCGTTGAACGGCTCGTTCAACTCCTGGGGCGGCTGGCTGGTACTGCCGCTGGTCGGTGTCGCATTGACCCTGGCTTACCGGCGCCGCGAGCTGCGCGTAGAACCGCAGCAACTGACCATCGCTGCCACGCTGTACACGCGGCGGGTGCCACTGAGCTCGATGTGGCTCGACCGTGCGCGCGTGGTCAATTTCGCCGAAAACCCAGACTTCAAGCCGGGCATGAAATCCAATGGCTTCCAGTTTCCCGGATTCCGCGCCGGCCACTTCCACATGAAGGGTGGCGGCAAGGCGTTCTGCCTGATCACCGACGACAGCCGCGTGCTGGTGATCCCACTGCGCGACGGCAACAGCGTGCTGGTCAGCCCCGAGCAGCCGCGCGCCCTGCTGGATGAACTCAGGCGACTGGCCGACAGCGGTGCACGGGCCTAAGCTGGCCGCATGCGCAACGCTCCCCACATCCTGCTCAACACACCCGACATCGAAATCTGGCCAGGCGGCCTGCTGCGTGCACGCAGCAGTGACGATGCCCGCGTACTGGCACGAGCAACGCACGTACTACGCCGCAAGCGCGATGGCCGTTATCTGGCTGCGCAGCTGCATGGTGGACTGATGCCCCTGGTGACCCGGCTGGCGGACGAGCCCGGCATCGACTTTGCGTTGACCGCGCTGGAAGCCCTGCGCACGCAGCCATCGCGTATTCCACCGCCGAGCGGCAGCCTGCCGCTACATCAGCTGCATCTGCATCTGCAGCAACTGGATCTGGATGCCGACGCCTATGCCGCACAAACCGGATTGCCGCTGGTCGCTGAACCGGCGCATCTGCGCCTGGCCGGTTTTGATCGCTACCGTCGTCCGCTCTGGTTGACCGGCGGTGCAGCGCGCGGCTGGCAGCGCATGCAGCAGGCAGCCGCCATTGATGGCGTCGCGCTGGATGCGATCTCCGGCTATCGCAGCCATGACTATCAGCTCGGTATTTTTGAACGCAAGCTGGCGCGCGGCCTGAGCGTGGACGAGATCCTCACCGTCAACGCCGCCCCCGGCTACAGCGAGCACCACGGCGGTGACGCACTGGACATCAGCACACCGGGCGAGCCGCCGGCCGAGGAATCCTTCGAGCAGACTGCCGGGTTCACCTGGCTGCAGCAACGCGCAGCAGGTTTCGGCTTCCACATGAGCTACCCGCGCAACAACCCACACGGCATCGTCTACGAGCCCTGGCACTGGTGTTATCGCAGCGCTGCGTCGCTGTAGGTGCGGCGGTAGGAGCGGGGTCAGCCGCGAAGCAGGCGGCAACTGGGCCGCCGCGTGACACCGCACTCTGGGCCGGCGTCCAGCACGAAGCCAAAAACCAGCGCTCTCGTGCAGGCACGGATTTTCTGTTCTGAAGATCTACCGGCTTCGTGGCTTACGCCGCTCCTACAAAAAGAGCGGCCTCCATAACGTTGCCACTCAGTCCTGCGAGCGATTGGTCTTCTGCTTGGGCTCGGTGCTGAAATCGGCGATGCGCCATAGATACAGGCTGGCCCAGGTGCGGTAAGGGCCCCAGCGCTCGCCGCGCTCGGCCAGGGCCTTGGGCGTCAGCATCGTCTCGCTGCCATCCACGCGCTGAGCGCCTTTGCGGATACCCAGGTCATCGACAGGCAGGATGTCGGGGCGGCCGAGGCGGAACATCAACATCATCTCCACGGTCCAGCGGCCAATGCCGCGCACCGCCACCAAGGCGTCGGTGATGGCCTGATGATCCATCACCGACATCTGCCGTAGGCTCGGCAGTTCACCCGCGCTCTCGCGCCGGGCCAGGTCGCGTAGCGCCAAGGCCTTGTTGCCGGATACACCACAAGCGCGCAGACCAGAGTCATCAATCAGATCAAGACTTGCGGCATGCAGACGCTTGCCGCCAATTGCTGTTTCCACCCGCCCGACTATCGTCGAGGCGGCCTTGCCACTGAGCTGCTGGAACAGGATAGCCCGCGCCAACGCATCTACCGGATCGAACGAACGCGCCCAGCCTTGCGGCGCTGGCAACGGTCCAACCCGGCGCATCCAGCCGGCCAGACGCTTGTCCACCCGCTGCAGGTGCGCCTGCGCATCATCGACATCGAAGCCGCGCCGGTAGCGGGGCATGACTCAGCGGCGCAAGGCACTGAGTGCCAGCAGCACCCAACCGCCCATCAAGGTGATGCCACCGGCCGGTGCCAGCGTCGTCGGCCACTGCATCAGCACATTGCCGACCAGGCTGCCGGAGAACAACAAGGTACCAACCAGCAATACATACAGCGCACCTCGACCCAACTGGTTCACCGAGGACGCACCCAATCCCACCAGCACCACGCCGTGGCCAAACGCGTACAAGGCCGCGGTGTTCAGATGCGACTGCGCCAGCGCCTCGCTCACCCCATGTGAGGCATAGGCCGACAAGCCGATTGCCGCCGCCGCCAACAGGCCGCCGCAGAAGGCCAGAAACGAGGGTTTACGCGTACGCCGTTCCACTCCCAACATCTCGCTCTCCAATCAATCCCGTAAACGCTGTCCATAAAAAAAACGCGCCGCTGGAAGCGGCGCGTTTTCTCGATCAGATCATCGACAACAACCGATGATTACTTGACCGCCCAGTACAGGTCGTAGGAACCATCGACGGTGAAGGCCTTGGCCACACCACCCTTCCACGACTCATACGGACGATCGACAACTTCGTTACCGGTGGTGGTAGCCCATGCACGCAGGCCGTTACGGGCCAGGTCCAGGCCAGCCATGTGGCCGGTGTAGGAAGCAGATGCGGCACGGTGCGGCGCGGCATGCACGTAGGTCACCGGGTTGCCCGCGGGGATCTTGACGCTCAGCTCAGGCGCATCACCAGCAGCAACCGGTGCGGCAGCAACGGCCGGAGCGGCAGCTTCGCCGTCCTTCTTGTCGGCAGCCGGAGCAGCAGCGCTGCCCTTGCGAACCGGCAAAGCCACGTCGAAGGCGTACTTCTCAGCACCGAAATCGGTGGTGACGATACGCACCGGACCAGCAGCAACCAGACCATTGGCATCCATCGTGCGCTTGATCCATTCCATGTTGTCGTCAATCGACTTCTGGATGGCATCGTTGTTGCGATCGATGTTACCGGCGTTGACCACCAGCAGGTTCTCAGCCGGCACCTGGACAACCTTCAGGTCAGTCAGCGGTGCTTCGGCAGCGGCGTAGTCAACGTTCGGCACCGAGGCCAGCATGTTGGCCATGCGCGACAGACCCAGCTTCAGGTCGTCACCGATGTGACGGCTGACGTACAGGCCGGCGTAACGACCAAACAGGTCGAAACCGTACTTGACGCTGTAGTCCTGGGTGATCTTGACGTTGCGATCGTTCTTGCCGGTCGGCTCGAGCGTGAACGAGGTCACCTTGTCGCTACCGCGGGTCGGATCTTCGATGGCAATCACGACGCGCTTGTTCTTTTCGCTATCGGTGATTTCCCAGCTGCCCTGGCCCAGGTCCTTGGAGGCATAGTCCATACGGGCGCCCTTGCCGGCGTCCGGGCCGCTGAACTTCAGCTCCACGGCTTTGTCGCGCAGCACAAGCGGATTCCAATCCTTGAAGCGGCGCAGGCTGTTGACCGTGTCATACACGATCGTCATCTTGCGATTGGTTTCGATGCTTTCAGTAATGTGGCGCTCGCCCGGCAGACACACGCCAATGAGGACAAACAGGCCAGCCACGATCCCCAAAGCGATCAGGAACTCGATAATACGGGTCATTCAGGAGTCTCCGGGGCCGATCCCACGGCCGGGTTGATTTGAAGGGAAGCCCCCATCCTAGCAGGCTTTCCGCAGGTTGTTCAGCACATTTGGCGCACCGGTTTCCATTACCAGAATGCGCTATCTCAATCGATAGGCCGCAGGGTAGCGTATCAACCACCAACCCTACGCGCCTTCAGCCGATAGCTTGGACTGTACTTCGTCCGTAGCGGCGCTATTTTCCACTGTGAATGGTGCCCAGCACCAGTACCGGAAGCATCTTTCCGCAAATCGCCCGCCGCATCCTCACCGGCGCCGGGCGCCGCATTCATCCAGGCCATATCAGCCTTACCCAGCTCAGACCAACTGCAGCTCAAAGGCCTTGAGCACGGCGCGGGTGCGGTCACGTACCCCCAACTTGGAAAGAATGTTGGAGACGTGGTTCTTGATGGTGCCCTCGGCCACACCCAGGGAGTTGGCGATCTCCTTGTTGGAGAAGCCACTGGCCATCAGCCGCAGGATCTCGGTCTCACGGTCGGTCAGCGGATCTGGCCGGTCCAGGCTGACGAACTCGTTGCGCATGTGTTCCAGCCCCGACAGCAGGCGCTGGGTCACCGCCGGCTGCACCAGCGAGCCGCCGTTTGCCACGGTACGGATGGCACCCACCAGCTGCTCCAGGGTCACATCCTTGAGCAGATAGCCCTTGGCGCCAGCCTTGAGCCCGGCCAGCACCAGCTGGTCATCGTCGAAAGTGGTCAGGATGATCGAAGGCGGCAGCGTGCCGGCACGGCTCAGCGTCTGCAGTGCTTCCAGCCCGGACATCACCGGCATGCGCATATCCATCAGCACCACATCGGGCTGCACCTGCGGAATCACTTCCACCGCCTGGCGGCCGTCGATGGCTTCGGCTACCACCTCGATGCTGTCATCCAGCGCCAGCAGCGAACGGATGCCCTGCCGGACCAGGGTTTGGTCGTCGACCAGACAGACACGGATCATCAATTCACTCCTTGTGGCCCTGAAGCCAACATCATATTGGTAACCAGTGGCAGGCTGGCGCGAAGACGGAAACCCTCACCGCTTCGTGCCGATACGTCCAGCACACCCCCATACTGCGCCAGCCGTTCGCGCATGCCGCGCAAGCCGTTGCCGGGCATTATTTCCTCGAAATCGCCACCGATGCCGTCATCATGCGCGCTGATAACCACCTGGGCGGCGTCCCGCTCAACACTGATCCACAGATTGCGGGCGCCGGCGTGGCGCACCGCATTGGTGATGATTTCCTGCGTACAGCGCAGCAGCACATGGGCGCGCTCGGGATCTTCAACGCTGAACGGATCATCGATCTGCAGGTGGATGGCCAGCGACGGCACCCGCTCGGTCAACGGCCGCAGCGCCGCCGCCAGGTCGATTGCCCCACTCTCGCGTAGCTGGCTGACCGCCTCGCGCACGTCGGTCAACAGCAGCTTGGCCAGGGTATGCGCCTGCCGTACGTGCTCCTGCGCCTGACCCTCGGTGATATGACCGGCCACTTCCAGGTTCAGGCTCAGCGCGGTCAGGTGGTGGCCGAGCAGGTCGTGCAGTTCGCGGGAAATACGGGTGCGCTCGTTGACCCGGGCACTTTCTGCCAGCAGCAGCCGGGTGGCGCGTAGCTCGGCGTTCAAACGTCGCTGCTCCTCGCGCGCCTGGGTCTGCTGCCGCGCCACCAAGCTGGTGACAAAGATGAACATCGAGAAACCGCCGTACAGCAGCGACTGCAGCAGCGCCTCGAACAGCGGCAGGCCCAGGATCAGGTTATAGACAGGCAACACCGCCAGCTGGCTCAATACCAGCCAGATGACACCCACCCAGCGGCTCAGCAGCCACGGGATCACCCCGGCCGCGACCATCATCAGGATGCTGCCCAGGCCGGTGGCGGACAGATAACTGACCACCAGCGCTGAAACCGTCAGCAACAGCAGCGCCAGCCGGTCGTACCAGCTGGTATGGCCGGCGGCATTGAGCCCACGGGTCAGCCAGAAGTAGCAGCCTCCAAAGGTCAGGTAAGCCACGAACAGCCAGATCGCCTCCCCGGCGGCAGGCTGCAACACGCCTTCCTCCGGCGCGTACTGGGTGTAGATCAGGGGCAAGCTGACCAGGGCCCAGGTAAACAGGCCGGCCAGGCGGAGGACTCGGGTATGGCTGAGGTATCCCAACATGCGTGCATGGTAAGGACCCGGCCGCCCCAGCGCCCTCCCTCGGAAGTCATGCATGGCGACTTTCGGTGGTGGCTCGCCCGGCTCACGCCACCCATGCGATAATCGCGCCACAGCCCTTTGGGCCGACCGCGATACCCCACGGAGTCACAATGTCGATTGTTATCCGCGACGTGCGCGAGCACGAGCTCGATTCCGTCCTGGCACTGAACAACAACGCTGGTCTTGCGATTCTTCCGCTGGATGCAGCCAAGCTCCGCCGTTTCTATGAAACCGCCGAATACTTCCGGGTTGCCGAACGCGACGGCAACATGGCCGGTTTTCTGGTCGGCTACGGCAGCAACAGTGCCCATGACAGCTGCAACTTCGCCTGGTTCCAGCAGCGCTACCCCAGCTTCTTCTATATCGACCGCATCGTGGTGGCCAGCCGCCGCCGTGGTGGTGGTGTCGGCCGCGCGTTCTACGCCGATGCCCAGAGTTACGCTGAGCTGCGCTACCCGCAGATGGCCTGCGAGGTTTTCCTCGACCACGGCGCCGATGCCGCCCTGCTGTTCCATGGCAGCTTCGGTTTCCGCGAGGTCGGCCAGAACACCATGCCCTCGGTCGATGTACGGGCCAGCATGCTGCTCAAGGATCTGTGCAGTTACGAGTGGGTAAAAGAGACCTATGGCGACAACCTGCCCGACGTTCCCTGGGTAGGCAACACACGCCGGCTGCTGCAACAGCGGCCGACCGGAACCTGAGATGGCAGTGAATTTGGATTACGAACAGGCTGGTGAACTGAAAATCGGGCAGGTCGGCATTGCCAACCTGCGCATCCGCACCCTCGATGTGGAGCGCCTGGCCCAGGAAATGCGCGAACGCGTGGCGCGCGCGCCCAAGCTGTTTGGTCGCGCGGCGGTGATCCTGGATTTTGGCGGTTTGAGTCAACTCCCAAACCTGGCCACCGCACAAAGCCTGGTCAACGGCCTGCGCGACGCCGGCGTGCTGCCGGTAGCACTGGCCTATGGCACCAGCGAGACAGAGACTTTGTCGCAACAGTTGGGGCTGCCGGTACTGGCCAAGTTCCGCGCCCAGTACGAACCCGTCGAAGCAGAACCGGCGCCAGCGCCAGCTGCCAAGCAGAGCAAACGCGCCGCAGTCGCAGTAGCTGCCCCGGCCACGCCGGCCGCCGCTGACGGTGCCGCAGTGCAGCCAGGCAAGATGCAGCTGGGCACGGTGCGTTCGGGCCAACAGCTTTACGCAGAGAACTGCGACCTGACCGTACTCTCAACGGTAGGTGCGGGCGCCGAGGTCATCGCCGACGGCAGCATCCACATCTACGGTACGCTGCGTGGCCGCGCATTGGCCGGTGCCCAGGGCAACACCAGCGCACGCATTTTCTGTCGCGACTTCCACGCTGAACTGGTCGCGATTGCAGGACGGTATAAGGTACTGGACGATATTCCGGACAACCTGCGCGGCAAGGCCGTGCAGGTGTGGCTGGAACAGGACCAGATCATGATTGCTGCGCTGGATTGACGCAGCTCACAACCACATTCAGGAGAGATCCTTTGGCTGAAATAATCGTAGTCACTTCCGGCAAGGGTGGCGTTGGCAAGACCACCTCCAGCGCAAGCATCGCCTGCGGCATCGCGCGGCGCGGCAAGAAAGTTGCCGTCATCGACTTCGACGTCGGCCTGCGCAACCTTGACCTGATCATGGGCTGCGAGCGCCGGGTGGTGTACGACTTCGTCAACGTCGTCCACGGTGAGGCCACGCTGAAGCAGGCCCTGATCAAGGACAAGCGCTTTGACAACCTGTTCGTGCTGGCTGCCTCGCAGACCCGCGACAAGGACGCCCTGAACAAGGAAGGCGTGGAGAAGGTCCTCAAGGACCTGGCCGCCGACGGCTTCGACTACATCATCTGCGACTCCCCGGCCGGCATCGAGAAGGGCGCGTTCCTGGCGATGTACTTCGCTGATCGCGCCGTTGTCGTGGTCAACCCGGAAGTGTCTTCGGTACGCGACTCGGACCGCATCATCGGCCTGCTCGACTCCAAGACCGCCAATGCCGAAGCCGGCAAGGCCGTGCCGGCCTACCTGCTGCTGACCCGCTACAGCCCGGTCCGCGTCGAAAGCGGCGAGATGCTGAGCATCACCGACGTGGAAGAAGTGCTGGGGCTCAAGGCCATTGGCGTCATCCCCGAATCGGGCGACGTGCTCAACGCCTCGAACAAGGGCGAGCCGGTCATCCTGGACACCGAATCGCCGGCCGGACAGGCCTACGATGACGCCGTGAGCCGCATCCTGGGCGAAGAGCGCCCGATGCGCTTCATCACCGTGGAGAAGAAGGGCTTCTTCAGCAAGTTGTTTGGAGGATAAGCATGGGACTGCTCGACTTCCTGAGACAGAAGAAGACCACCGCCGAAACGGCGAAGAACCGCCTGCAGATCATCATCGCGCAGGAACGCAGCACCCGAGGCGGCCCGGACTACCTGCCGCTGCTGCAGCGTGAGCTGCTGGAAGTGATCAAGAAGTACGTCAACATCGACGCCGACGCGGTCCGCGTGGACCTGGTCAAGGACGGCGCCAACGACGTGCTGGACATTTCCGTAGCCCTGCCCGACGACAAGTGATATCAGCCCGGCGGCCTCGGCCGCCGGGACTCAAACAGCCGTGAACGAAACCCCTGCCAACGAACCAACCCGGCCCGTGCTGTGCGTTGGCGATATTCAGTGGACCGACGCTGCGAGCCTGCTCGCGCGCCATGGCCTGCGCCTTAACCATGTTGCCGCTGGCAAGAAGATTCCCGGCAGTTATTGGGGCGAGCCCGAGGCCGGCATCATTGCCTGCGATGTCTACGTGCGCGACGACACTCCTGTGCATTCGATGCTGCACGAGTCCTGCCATCTGATCGTGCTGCCGCCCGAGCGCCGCGCGCAGGTGCATACCGATGCCACCGACTCGGTACCCGAGGAAGACGCCACCTGCTACCTGCAGATCGTGTTGGCTGGGCAATTGCCCGGCGTAGGCAGCGCGCGGCTGATGGCCGACATGGACAGTTGGGGCTACACCTACCGGCTGGGTTCAACCCAGGCCTGGTTTGAGCAGGATGCCGAGGATGCCCGCAGCTGGCTGATCGAGCGCGAGCTGCTGCCGACCGAATAGTCTTGTAGGAGCGGCGTAAGCCGCGAGGCTGGCCATCTCAGACGACCGGCAACATTCGTATCTGATGGCCTATCTGCTTCGCGGCTTACGCCGCCCCCCCCACAACGACAACCCCTGCCCCTTACCGCGGCTTGGAACTGCTCATATCCAAGGTGACCCGGGTGCCCCGCTCCGGCTGCGAATGAATTTCCAGCTGCCAGCCAAGGTGATCGCATAACCGCGCGATCAGATCCAGACCAATGCCCGCACCGGGATTGCGCTCACCCTTGGTCATACGCGCATACACCTGCGCAACCTCTTCCGGGCTCATGCCATGACCCGGATCTTCAATGGTCAGCACCGCGTTGGCGGAGATTCCCAACCGCACCACGCCGCGATCACTGTTCTCGATGGCATTGCGCAGCAGATTGCCAACCGCCGCTTGTACCACCGCCATCGGCGCAAGAATCGGGCATGGTGCAAGCTCCACCAGCACAAGCTCCAGCTCCTTGCCCTTGGCCAGGTAGCGATGGTCTTCGGTGATCTCCGGCAACAGCTCATCCAGCGCCACCAGCTCGCTCATCGCAGCCAGCTTGGCCGGATCACGCGCAAGCACCAGCAACAATTGGATCAACTGCTCCATGCCCGCGGCGGTACTGCGCACCCGCTGCAATTGCTGACGCGCGCGCTCGGGCAAGCCCGGCTGCTCCAACGCGAGCTCGGCAGCACCACTGATAACTGCAATCGGCGTACGCAACTCATGACTGGCGGTACTGATGAACGCGCGTTCGCGTTCGACGAAGTGCTCGTTGCGCTGCAGGTAGTCATTCAATGCGCCGGCAATCACTTCCAGCTCGGTGCTGCCGCGCTTATCCACCCGCACCTGCTGGCGGCGACGCTCCGGTCGCAACTCGGCGATATCCTGCGCCAACACTGACAGCGGGCGTACCAACCGGGTCATGCCTACCCAGGCCATCAACAAGGTCACCAGCAACAGACCGATGCCAGCAAGCAACGCCCAGCGGGTGACAAAGTGCTCAAGCTCACCGAAATCGGTGATATCCAATGCCAATACCACCCGCCCGAAATCGCTGGTATCGCGCACCATCACCGCCGCCTGCTTGCCGCCCAGCAAGGCGCCGTCATGCAGGCCGGGGTGCAGCTGCGCCAGTTCTTCAGGAATCCCGCCTGGTTCGCTGCCGGTGTAGAAATGCAAGGTATCCGAGTCCTGCCAGTGGTATGCAGGATCCACCCGCATCTGGCCGATGATGCTGTCCAGCTCGGTGTTCAACAGCGAGCGCCAAACCGCGTGCTCGGCATGTTCATGCACATAGTTGGCGGCACTGAACACAGCCAGCGTTATCAACGCCACGTACACAGCCAACCAGCCCAACAACTTGCGACGCAGGGTGCGGCGTTTCATTGCGTGCTTTCCACCACCGGTGCAGACAGGCGATAGCCCACGCGCGGCAAGGTCTGCAACAGCTTCTGCTCGAACGGGCCGTCTACTGCGCGGCGCAGCTCATAGATATGTGAGCGAAGCATGTCGCCATCCGGTGGCTCATCGCCCCATAGCGCGTATTCCAGCTGATTGCGGGTGACCGCGGCCGGGCTGGCGCGCATCAACACTTCCAGCAGCTTGCGGCAGGCCGGGTAGAGATGCAGCACTTGACCACCGCGGCGGGCCTCAAATGTAGCCATGTCCAGACTCAGGTCATGGACCTCCAGCCGCTTGCGTGGATTGCGCCCATGCGTACGCGCCAGCACCGCTTCAAGCCGCACTTCCAGTTCCGGCAGCGCGAATGGCTTGGTCAGGTAATCATCGGCGCCAGCGCGGAAGCCGGTGATTTTGTCCGGCAGCTCGTCGCGGGCGGTAAGCATGATCACCGGCACTTCGGAGCGGAACTCCTCGCGCAGCTTGCGCAGCACTTCCGGCCCTTCCATCCGCGGCAGCATCCAATCCAGCAGGATGGCGTCATAACTCTGGGTACCCGCCAGATGCAGGCCGGTGATGCCGTCCGGGGCGACGTCCAAGGTGTGCCCACGCGCTTCGAAATAATCGAACAGGTTGGCGATCAGATTGCGATTGTCTTCAATGACCAGCAGCCGCATGCGGGCGTAACCTTGCTGCCCCGGGCCGAGGCATTACCGACGTATCCTAGCGCCGCTGCCGTCGAATTGTCGTCGGAATGGCCTCCAAACCTGCAACGCTGCGTTCGCGGCGCATGGTTTCGACGCGTTTCCAACGCCATCTGCGTCATCATCCTGCCAGCCTTTGACACCGAGCCGCCTGTGCGCCCAAATCCACTGCGTTCTTCCAGCACGAAACTATGGTTTGCCATCCTCATCGCGCTGGTCATCGCCAGCCTGCTGGCTGGGCTTGGCATGCGCTCCCCGGCCCCACCTGACGAGCCACGCTTCGTGTTGGCCGCACGGCACATGGTGGAGACCGGGCAATGGCTGCTGCCGCACCGCGGCAGCGAGTTGTATGCGGAAAAGCCGGCCACTTTCATGTGGATCCAGGCGGCCACCTACAAGGTCATCGGCGATTGGAACCTGTCCTTCCTGATTCCCTCCCTGCTGGCAGCCCTGCTCACCCTGTGGCTGACCTGGGACATGAGCCGGCGGCTGTGGAACCGGCAGATCGCCCGCTATGCGGTGGTCGGCCTGTTCGTCTGCATCCAGTTCGGGCTGATGGCCAAGCGCGCACAGATCGACATGGTGCTGGTCGGCATGACCACGCTGGCGCTATGGGGATTGGTACGTCATCTATTGCTTGGCCCGAACTGGTGGGCGCTGGCCCTGGCTGCTTTCGCGGCCGGTGCCGGCACTGTCACCAAGGGCGTTGGTTTCCTGCCGCTGCTGATGTTGCTGCCGTGGATGGCCTGGCGCTGGCGTCACCCGCAGGCCGCCGGGCCGGGCCGCAGCTGGGGCTGGTGGCTGCTACTGCCCGCCTTCCTGGCCGGCACCGCGATCTGGCTGGGCCCACTGGCCATCGCCCTGCTGCAGAACCCTGACCCGCACCTGCAGTCCTACGCCAAGGAACTGCTGTTCAAGCAGACCGGCACCCGCTACGCCAACGCCTGGCACCATCACCAACCGTTCTGGTATTACCTGCAGGTAATGGCCACGCTGTGGCTGCCAGGCAGCCTGCTGGCACCTTGGCTGCTACCGGCCTGGTGGCGCCGTTGCCGCCGTGCCGATCCACGCTACATCCTGCTGCTGGGCTGGGCGTTGCTGGTGTTGGTGTTCTTCAGCGCCAGCCCGGGCAAGCGCGAGGTCTACATCCTGCCGATGCTGCCGGCCCTGGCCATAGCCGCGGCACCGTTGCTGCCGGGCCTGCTGCGCCGCACCGGCGTACGCTGGCTGTTGCTGCTGTACGTGCTGCTGCTGGCGGTCGTCACACTGGTGGTCGGCTATGGCGCAGTGCACGGTGATGGCTGGGCCCAGCGCAGTGCGATCAAGCGCGCGATCGACCCGTGGGTGCTGCCGCAGATCGGCTGGTGGCTGATCGGCTTTGGCGCCGCCTCGCTACTGTTGGTGCTGGTACTGCGACTGCGCCGCGCCGGGCTGGCGGTGGTGCTGACCACGGTACTGCTGTGGTCGATGTATGGGCTGGGCGCAATGCCGGCGCTGGATCCCTACAGCTCCGCCTCGCTGGTGATGGACAAGGCGCGTGCGCGCATCGGCCCGGATGCCGAACTGGGCCTGGTCGCCTGGCGTGAACAGAACCTGCTACAGACCCATCCACAGGCTACCGACTTCGGCTTCAAACGCCCGGTCGCCGAACAATGGGAGGACGCAGCGCGCTGGGTAAATGAAGACCCACAACGGCGTTGGCTGTTCGTGCTGGACAAGGCGATGACGCCCTGCGCAGACAAGAGCCAGATCATCGACATCGGCAGCGCCAACCGCAACAACTGGCAGCTGCTGCCCGGCACCGCCCTGCAGGCCGACTGCGTTGCCAGGACCCATGGCGTCGTGGCCGGCGGCGAAGGCGCGCTGGAGAGTGACGGCGACTGACGCGGGCTTGTTGATGCGGGCTTGTTGAAACAGGCGTAAGAGTGGCTGTGGCGAAGCACCCACCGCAGCCACTCTTACGTTTCAGCCCCTATCGTCAAACCGGCGGCCAAACTGAAACGCCGACATAATCTCGACATCGTTCCGACCTGTCTCCGACATGTCTCGGCACAGCATGGCCGCATTCCGTTTCATGGCGCCCAAGCTACATGTCGCAGCCACCCACTTCCGCCGCCCTGGTCCCGGTTGCCGAACGCAGCCGTCTGAGCTTCGCCGGGCGCACCCTGCTGATCCCACTGTTGGTTGTCGTCTTTGGCAGCCTGCTGTTGATGGCCGGCAACGGTGATCAATGGCTTGCCGACCAGCTGTTCCGCTGGCAGGGCAACCAGTGGGCGTTGAAAGACGCCTGGTGGACCAGCCACCTTATCCATAAGGGCGGCCGCAACCTGACCTGGTTTGTCGCGCTACTGGTGATCCTGGCGCTGATCCGCAGCTGCATGGACATGCGCTGGCGTCCACTGCGGCGGCCACTGGCCTACCTGCTGTCGTCGGTAGCGCTGACCACCAGCATCGTCGCGCTGCTGAAATCCTGGACCCATATGGACTGCCCTTGGGACCTGGATCGCTATGGCGGCCTGCGACCGTTCATCGGCCTGTTCGAGCAACGCCCGGTCGGTTTGGGCCACGCCGCCTGCTTCCCGGCCGGCCACGCTGGCTCGGGCTTTGCATGGGTAGCCCTGTTTTTCTTCATGTTGCAGGTGCGACCACAGTGGCGCTGGCCGGCACTGAGCATCGCGCTGCTGATCGGCATGGTGTTCGGCCTGGCCCAGCAGCTACGCGGCGCCCACTTTGCATCGCATGACCTGTGGGCGCTGGCGATCAGCTGGCTGGTCGCAACAACCCTGTACCTGTGGATGTTCAACCCTGCTGCACCGGCCGCCTCCTTGTCGCGCGCCGCTATTGGCAACGTCGGAGAAAAAGCATGAGCGTCGCTGCCCCACGTCCCGTCGGACTGTCGTCGTCCTGGTCGCGCCTGCGCAACTGGCGCCCGGAAATCAGCAGCGAAACCCTGATCCTGTTGGCCAGCGTGTTTTTTGCACTGGTCTGCAACAACCTGTTCTGGCGCAGCGCAATTGCCACCAACCCGAGCAGCATCCTGTTCGCGGTATCGCTGTTTGCGTTGTTGGTAAGCGTGCATGCAATTCTTTTCAGCCTGCTGATCTGGCGCTGGAATGCCAAGGTTGTACTGACATTGCTGTTCATCACCACCGCCTTCGCCACGCATTACATGAACAGCTACAACGTCTATCTGGACGCGGACATGCTGCGCAACGTGCTGGCCACCGACCACAAGGAATCACGTGAGCTGATGACGCCGGCATTGTTGCTGCCGCTGATCGGCTACGGCCTGCTGCCGACCCTGTTGCTGTGGCGCGTGCGGCTGCGCAAGCGCAGCTGGGGACGAGCCCTGCTGTGGCGTATCGCCTTCCTGGCCGGGGTGATCGTGGTGGGAGGCGCCGGCACCATGCTGTCGTTCCAGAATGTTTCCGCGTTGATGCGCAATCATCGTGAAGTGCGTTATTTGGCCACGCCGGCCAACTATCTGATCGCCTTGAAGCAGAATTTCGCCAGTTCCAGCCCCATGAAGAAGCAGCCCAAGCTGCCATTGGGTACCGATGCCAAAGCCATGCCACGTGCAGCCGGCAGCAAACCGCGCCTGCTGGTACTGGTTGTAGGCGAAACCGTGCGTGCGCAGAACTGGGGTTTGAACGGCTACGCCCGCCAGACCACCCCGGAGCTGGCACAGACCGGCGTGATCAACTTCCCGGACATGCATTCCTGCGGCACCAGCACCGAAGTATCCCTGCCCTGCATGTTCTCGCCGTTTGGCCGCCACGACTACGACGAAAAGAAAATCCGAGGTCACCAATCGCTGCTGCACGTGCTTGAACATGCCGGCATTGCAACCCTGTGGCGCGACAACCAGTCCGGCTGCAAGGGCGTTTGCGACGGCCTTGAAATCCAGCGTCTGGATGATGCAACCACGCCGGGCCTGTGCGCCGACGGCCGCTGCATGGATGAGATTCTTCTGGAAAATCTCGCTGCACAGGTGCGCACCAAGCCAGGCGACCGCGTGGTTGTCCTGCACCAGCTGGGCAATCACGGCCCCAGCTATTTCCAACGCTATCCGGCGCAGTTCCGCCAGTTCGCACCGACGTGTGACACAGCGGATCTGGGCAAGTGCAGCCGCGAGGACATCGTCAACAGCTACGACAATGCGATCCGTTATACCGATCACTTCCTGACCCGCACCATCGCTTCCCTGCGTGGAATGGAAGACTACGACACGGCGATGATCTACCTGTCCGATCACGGTGAATCACTGGGTGAAAAGGGCCTGTATCTGCATGGCGTGCCGTATGCGATCGCCCCCGAAGAGCAGACCCGGGTACCGATGGTGATGTGGTTCTCACCGGGATTTACAGCGGATCGTGGCTTGGACATGAGCTGCGTACGCCGCCGGTCTGCGCAGCGCGCCGACCACGACAACCTGTTTCCTTCGGTGCTTGGGCTGATGCAGGTACAGACTTCGGTGTATGACCGATCTCGGGATGTGTTCGCCGGGTGCGGTGGCGGATGACTTGATGGGATTGGTTATGGACTGCTTCTGGTTGGCTGCGCCGCAGGTTTGCGAGTTTGAAATGCGGTAGGTCGCGGAAGCCGGAACGCGAGATGCTTTGAACGCTGGCTCTGGCTCTGGCTCTGGCTTGTGCTTTGGCTTTGGCTTTGGCTTTGGCTTTGGCTTTGGCTCCTGCTTTTGGCTCCGGTCTTGGTTCTGGTTCTGGTTCTGGTTCTGGTTCTGGTTCTGGCTCTACCTTCCCTTCTCCCGCTTGCGGGGGAAGGTGCCCGGAGGGCGGATGGGGGGAGCTGCTGCAGTTGCTTGCTTTACGTTGCTGTGATGATCCATCAGCTTCGCGGCTTACGCCGCTCCCACAAGCAAGCCACTTCCACAAACAGCGTGCTGCCTGCAACAAGGAGCTTTCATGGCCACCTTCCCGCAATGGCTTCCCTGGGCACTGCTTTCCGCAGTATTTGCGGCACTGACCGCGATCTTTGCCAAGCTCGGCCTGCAGAACATCGACTCGGACATGGCGATGCTGCTGCGCACCGTCATCATCAGCGTGGTGCTGGCGATGTTCGTCGCCGCCACCGGAAAATGGAGCAACCCGCTGCAGCTGCCCGGCACAACCGTCGGCTGGTTGGCGCTGTCCGCCTTGGCCACCGGCGCCTCGTGGATGTGCTATTTCCGCGCCCTGCAGCGCGGCCCGGCCTCGCAGGTAGCCCCGGTAGACAAGCTCAGCGTGGTGCTGGTCGCCATCTTCGCCGTAGCCTTCCTGCACGAGCGCCTTGCCTGGCGCGAATGGCTGGGCGTGGCGATGATCGGCGGCGGCGTATTGTTGATGGCGCTCAAGCGCTGAGCTTTCTCCACTTGCGGCCCAGCCGCAGCCCCACTAGCCTTCGCCGGTACTTAACAAACCGGGGTTTGCTGTGAAGAATCGTCATTTAGTCCTGGCCGCCGCCGTTGGCGTGGCCGTGCTCTCGTTGGCTGCCTGTAAAAAGGACGCCGCCACCGATGCCGCCAAGCCGGCCACCACCCAGGCCGCACCGGCCGAGAGCGCCGACCAGTTCATCGCCCGCGTCAATGCCGAATACAAGGCCATGTACCCGGAAATGACCTCGGCCCAGTGGCTGTCGTCCACCTACATCAATGACGATTCCGCACGCGTTGCCGCCAAGGCCAACGAGCGCTGGCTGACCGTACTCAATGGCTGGATCGAGCAGGCCAACAAGTACGAAGGCCAGCCGATGAGCGCCGACACCAAGCGCGCCATCAGCCTGCTCAAGCTGATGACCTCGATGCCCGCCCCGCGCGACCCGCAGAAGCTGGCCGAACTGGCCGGCATCGCCACCAAGATGGAAGGCGACTACGGCGCCGGCACCTACTGCGTGGGCGAAGGCGAGAACAAGAACTGCCGCCAGCTCGGCGACCTGGAAAAGGTGCTGGCCAGCTCGCGCGACTACGACAAACAACTCGACGCCTGGCAGGGCTGGCAGTCCACCGCCGTACCGTCGCGCGCCAACTACCAGCGCTTCGTCGAACTGGTCAACGAAGGCGCCCGCGAACTGGGTTATAGCGATGCCGGCCAGATGTGGCGCAGCGGCTACGACATGCCGGCCGACCAGGTGGGCCCGGAAACCGACCGCTTGTGGGATCAGGTCAAGCCGCTGTACGAGCAGGTGCATTGCTATACCCGCGGCAAGCTGGACAAGGAATACGGCAAGGACAAGGCCGAAGTCGGCGGCGGCATGATTGCCGCGCACCTGACCGGCAACATGTGGCAGCAGGATTGGAGCAACCTGTGGGACATGACCGCGCCGTACCCGAACGCGGGCAGCCTGGACATCACCGCCGCACTGGAAAAGCAGTACCAGACCAATCTCAGCGCCGCCCTCGCCAAGGCAGGTGGCGCCGACCCGGCAAGCCGCTTCAAGGCACAGCGTGAGGCCGAACTGGTCACCGCCCGGCAGATGACCGAGCGTGCGCAGGACTTCTACGTCTCGCTTGGCATGCCCAAGCTGCCGGAGAGCTACTGGCAGAATACCCAGTTCATCAAGCCGCTGGACCGCAACGTGGTCTGCCACGCCAGCGCCTGGGACATGAACATGGGCGGCGACGGCAAGGATGTGGGCCCGGACGTGCGCACCAAGATGTGCATCACCCCGAACGAAGAGAACTTCACCACCATCTACCACGAGCTCGGCCACATCTATTACGACCTGGCCTACAACCCGCTGCCGCCGTTGTTCCAGGGCGGTGCCAACGACGGCTTCCACGAAGCCATCGGCGACACCATCGTGCTGGCGATGACGCCCAAGTACCTCAACTCGATTGGTCTGGTCGGCGCGCAGCAGGAAAGCCGCGAAGCCACCATCAATGCGCAGATGCGCATGGCGATGTCGGGCGTGTCGTTCCTACCGTTCGGGCTGATGATCGACCGCTGGCGCTGGGGCGTGTTCGACGGCTCGATCAAGCCGGACCAGTACAACCAGAAGTGGTGGGAACTGAAGGCGCAGTACCAGGGCGTGGCCCCGGCCAGCGCTCGCGGCGAAGAGTTCTTCGACGCCGGCGCCAAGTACCACGTACCGGGCAACACCCCGTACCTGCGTTACTTCCTGGCGCGCATCCTGCAATACCAGTTCTACAAGGGCCTGTGCGACGCGTCCGGCTACACCGGTCCGCTCAACGAGTGCAGCTTCTACGGCAACAAGGAAGCCGGCCAGAAGTTCTGGGCAATGCTGAGCAAGGGCTCCAGCCAGCCGTGGCAAGCCACGCTGAAAGAACTGACCGGCAACGACAAGCTCGACGCCGGCCCAATGCTCGAATACTTCGCACCGCTGCAGGATTGGCTGAAGCAGCAGAACGAAGGCCAGATGTGTGGTTGGCAAGCAGCAGCTCCGGCTGCTGCGCAGCCGGCACCGGCCAAGGCTGGCTGAGTTTTCTTTGCCGTAAGTGTTCAAAAGAAGGGCGCCACGGCGCCCTTCCTGCTTTTGGACCAGGGCACCATCGATACGATGACACTTCGACTTTAGTCAGGCAGGGCGCAACGGGTGATCTGTTTCACCCTCAATGTGCGGGGTGTAACCCACCGAACCGCTGATTCTCCGGACAACACGTAATTGACCCGCTTGAATTGACGCGGGACACTTCAGCCATCCAATAGTTTTATGTTTCTTCATGAAACAGGACAGGGCATACTCCGCGTCATACCACCGTTAGCCGATCCAATAGGCTTCAGGCCACGGTTGCAAAGCGCATTTCATAAATGGAGAGTATCGAAATGAAGCTACCGCGAGGAACAACCTTATATCACGCCACACGGTTTGAACACGCTGCAACCATATGCAATGGAGGCATACAGCTTGTTGATAGCGCTTGGGGCCAAACAGAGTTAGGGCCTGGTTTCTATACCGCGACCACTCGTGCAGGGGCTGAGGGCTACCTGACTGAGGCGGGCGCTGTATTGGAACTTGAGACCATCTCAGAAATGGATGGCGCCGCGACGCAGCCTCCGCCCGGCTTCAATTGGAGCACGGCCAACAGGTTGATCGAACTAAAATCCCTTTGCATACAGCATAAATTTCTCGTCAGCTCCACAGACATTCCGGTATCGCAATACAAATTCAACCAAAGTGGAATCAAGCAGCTCAAATTAGTTGCCGTGCTTGTGGGTCAGGCACGTTACAGCCCAGAAGAGTATCTGGACGTTTGAAGGTATCACCGCGACTGTTTTACAGTAACGCATCTGTGCAATTGGCTGACTACCTCCCTGACCTTAGCATCGTAGAGCACATCCGATAACTGCGTTCAGGATTATTAGCCCTCAACAGATCTGCTTGCCAGCGTTTCTCAAACCGCACCGGGCTGACGTAGGGGCTAGTTTTTCAGTACGGCATATAGAACAAAGATAGCCGCCGAAAAAAACATGATCTTGCCCCCGCCCCACGGGCACCTATCTAAGCGAAATGGGTCAGCTCGTACTGCTCTGGGCTGAGGTAGCCCAGAGTTGAGTGCAGCCGGGTTCGATTGTAGTCCACCTCGATGTATTCAAATACTTGCGCCTTGGCCTGCTCGCGCGTGGCGAATCGTTCACCGTGGATCGCCTCTACCTTGAGGCTGTGGCTCCAGCTTTCCATCGCCGCATTGTCGTAGCAGTTGCCCCTGGCGCTCATGCTGGCGATCAAGTCATGGGCGTCGAATAGGGCACGATGTTCGCGTGAGCAATATTGGCTTCCTCGGTCGGTGTGCATGATCACGCCACGTGGCCGCTTGCGGCGGAACAATGCCATCCGCAGTGCATCGCATACCAGAGTCGCGGTCATGCGCTCGGACATCGACCAGCCCACCACCTTGCGCGAGTACCAGTCCATGACTACCGCCAGGTACAACCAGCCTTCGTCCGTGCCGATGTAGGTGATGTCGCCCACCCACACCCGGTTCGCTTGTAGCGCTGTAAAGTCCTGCTTCAACAGATTCTCCGCCACCGGCAACGAATGGTTCGAGTTTGTCGTCGCCTTGAACTTCTTCGCCGCCTTCGCGCGCAGACCTTGCCGACGCAGGCTCTGTGCCACCTGCCGCCGCCCTTTGCCCAGGTGTTTGGCTAGCCTTGGCGAACCCGCACGTCCCTTGCGCGCCTCGAACTCAGTACGCACCTGCGTATCCAGCAGTTCACTCGCCCGCGCTTGTCGGGAGGGCTTACGGCCGCGCCAGCCGTAGTACCCGCTCGGCGACACCACCAGCGCCCGGCACATCAACCGAACCGAGGACTCAGCCTCATGCGCTTGCATCGTCGCGTACTTCACTTCGGTTGCTTCGCGAAGTACACCGCCGCCTTTTTTAGGAAGGCGACCTCTTCCTCCAGTCGCACCACCTCTCGCCGCAGCCGCGCCTGCTCGGACTGTGCCAGCTGCTGTATCTCCGCTCCCTGGCCCTGCTGCTAGGCCTCGGCCCGCCATGCGTAAAGCTGTGCCGACTCCAAACCCAGATCGCGTGCGACCGCCGGAACACCGTCCTTCACTGCACGCAACACAGCCTGCTGCCTGAACTCGACACTGTGCTGCTTGCGTACCTGCTTCGTCTCTGCCTTCTTCCCAGTCATCTGTCTCACCTCGAATTGCAATATTGAATCGCTTATCCAGGTAGCCGTGAAGTTGGGGCAAGATCAGACTCCTCCGGCATGACGATCGCAGACATGCCGTCAGCCGTGGCAAACTGGCATTCCCCCGCCAGCGCCAAGCCTTGGTTTGGTGCATCCTGGCAGCCCGCCAGACCGGAGCGATCGTGAGCACGAGTCTTCTGCTTCTTGGCGTTCTCTTCAGTTCCCTGGGTCTGGGCTACTTCATCTACGGGAAGCGACAGCAAGCCCCCATACCGCTGGTCTGCGGACTGGTCTTGATGATCGGCCCTTACTTCGTCTCCAACGCCATCGTCATGCTGCTACTTGGCGGCATCGTCAGCGTCATCCCTTGGTTGATAGGAATTTGACTGCGGTTACCAGGGTGTGGCGAGTGCAACCTGGCACTCATCTTGGCTTTGCCCTATGCCTACTGGCACTAACCGCCTGCACGTCCGCCCCCGATCCACGGGCAGCAGCGTCGAAGACGCAATCCCAGCCTGCCGATGAAAACTGCGCGCTGGCCAAGGAAAGGCAGAACACGCTCGCCATCAACTATTGGTGCCGCTAGCAGTCCATTCGGCCCCCTGTTGCGGAAAACAACAAAGGCGCCACAGGCGCCCTTGTCTATTCAAACCTGCTGCGCGCAAATCAATGCGTGCCAGCAGCCGCCTTGCCCACCGCACCCAGCTCACCGGCCAGATTGCGCTTATAGGTATCGAAGTCGATGCCCTGCTCGGCCACTTCAGCATGCGCGGCGTCCTTGAGCGCATCGGAATACATCAGCCGCACCGGCGTTTCGTTGTTCTCGTGCCATTCGGCGGCCTGCATGATCAACGCCAGCACACGCGCGGCGCTGGTGGTCTCACCGGCGATCTTGCCATCCATGCCGAGCACCCACTCGCCATCACGGCGGACGATGCCGGCCAGCAACGCACGGTTCTGGTCGCGCAGTTCGGCATGCGGCTCAACTTTGGGCTTTACCGGCGGATTGGCTTCGGCCTGGTTGCGCTCGCGCTCGGCCAGCTTCTTCTTCGCCTCGCGGCGGCCTTTGGATTGGATCGACATCAGTTGTTCACTCTTTGAACGGCCGCCGGTGATGGCGGCGCGGCTATTGTCCCCGATGCGGGGGTGAATTCGTGTCAGGACGCGGTTTCGTCACGTTGGGCGCGCTGGCTGATGCGTTCCCATTTCCACATCGCCCAACTACCCAAACCGAACAGGGCCGCGCCGATGGCCAGGGTCAGGCCGCTGCGGCTGAGCATCGGCGAGAGCACGCCGGCGATGATGGCATTGGTCACCAGCGTACTGAACGCCTGCATCGACGAAGCGGTACCACGCTGGCGTGGATACATATCGAGGATGGCCAGGGTCAGGATCGGGAAGATCAGGGCCACGCCAAACGAAGTCAGGGTGAATGGCAGCACCGCCCACGGCACCGTCATTTCGGTGGCGAAGGCGTTGTAGCTGATGTTGTAGATGGCTGCGACGGCCATGAAGCAGTAACCGATCCGTACCGCCCGCGCGCCATCCATGCGTCCTGCCGCACGGCCTGAAGCATAGGCACCCAAGGCCATGCCGCCGATGGTGGGGATGAACAGCCAGGCGAACTGGCGCTCGTTCATGTGCAGTAGATCGAGCACGAAGGCAGGCGCCGAGGCGATGTACAGGAACAGCCCGCCGAAGCCCAGCGAACCAGCCAGGGCCAGACGCAGGAAGCGCGGATTGACGCCGATGCTGACGTAGTCCTGCAGCAGACGTTTTGGATGCAGGCTCAGCCGCGCATGCGGCGGGTGGGTTTCCGGCAGCCAGATGCAGGTGATCAGCAGCAACAGCGCCGAGAACCCGACCAGGAACCAGAAAATGCCTTGCCAATGCGTCCAGCCCAGCAACCAGCCGCCGATGATCGGGGCGATGGCCGGAGCGATGGAGAAGATCATCGAGACCTGGCTCATCAGCCGTTGCGCGTCGTCACCGTCGTATAGATCGCGGATCACCGCACGGCCGATGATGTAGCCGACGCCAGCCGAAAGACCCTGCAGGAAGCGGAACAGCAGCAAGGTTCCCATGTCGGTGGACAGTGCACAGCCGACCGATGCGCCGATGAACACCACCAGCCCGCCGATGATGACCACCTTGCGGCCCAGCGCATCGGACAGCGCGCCATGCACCAGACTCATCAATGCATAGGCCAGCAGATAGACGCTGATTACCTGCTGCATCGCCAGCTTGTCTGCGCCCAGATCGGCGCCCATCTGCGGGAACGCGGGGAACACCGCATCGATCGCGAACGGGCCGAACATCGACAAACCGGCTACCAGAATGGCGATACGACGCAATGAAACCTGCTTGCTTGCTTCCATGGCTTTCAATAACCAGCAACGGCACCAGCGCGGGCGCCGGTGCGGGGTGAGAGACCAGATGAACAGGGCCGGGCGCGACGGCGCTGGACGGCCATGATGCGGCAATTTGTCCGGACATTCATCCGCTTCAGCCAGCGGTTCCGGGACGCCCGGTCGTACGCCTGCAAGGCGCGGGGTTGAAACCGGGATGTAGATGGTAATCCAAGCCGTTGCGCGGGTCTGCCCCGGGGCTTTACCGAGCTATAATCGCCAAGCTGCACGAACAAGGTGGGAGAAGCGGTTCACCCCGCTGCCGAAGGCGCAAACGCCCGTAATCGCTCAGGCCCGATACCACCCGTACCAAAACTCTGGAGAGACCGGTTCAATCCGGCGCCGAAGGTGCACGAAGCGCACGATCCTCGTCGCGTCGCTTCCAAACTCTCAGGCAAAAGGACAGAGGGGCGCGAGGTAAGCCTTTGGCTTGCCGGCTGTGCTGTCGCGCGTGCGCGGCAACCGGACGGCAACAGGGCGAGCCTGGCTCACCGCCCCTGCCCTGCATGCCTTCTCCGGACGTCAGCCATGACCCAGAACACTCTTTCGCTGCGCGAGCTCGAACACCACTCCGCGTTTGTTGACCGCCACATCGGCCCCAACGACGCTGAAATCGCGCAGATGCTGCGCACCGTTGGCCATGATTCGCTCGAAGCGCTTACCGACGCCATCGTGCCCGGTTCGATCAAGTCGCCGGCACCGCTGGCACTGCCCGAGTCGCTGACCGAAGTCGACGCGCTGGCCAAGATCCGCGCCATCGCTGACAAGAACAAGGTACTGCGCAGCTTCATCGGCCAGGGCTATTACGGCACCCACACGCCGAACGTGATCCTGCGCAACATCCTCGAGAACCCGGCGTGGTACACGGCGTACACGCCTTACCAGGCGGAAATCTCGCAGGGCCGCATGGAAGCGCTGATCAACTTCCAGACCATGGTCGCCGACCTGACCGGCATGGAAATCGCCAACGCCTCGCTGCTGGACGAAGCCACCGCCGCCGCCGAAGCGATGACCCTGGCCAAGCGTTCGGCCAAGTCCAAGTCCAAAGTCTTCTTCGTGCAGGACAGCGTGCACCCGCAGACGCTGGAGCTGCTGCGCACCCGCGCCGAGCCGATGGGCATTGAACTACTGATCGGCAAGCCAGCCGAGGCGCTGACCGCCGACACCTTCGGCGTGCTGCTGCAGTACCCGGATAGCCTGGGCAACATCGGCGACTACAAGGCGCTGGTCGAGGCTGTGCATGCCCGCCAGGGCCTGGTCGCCGTGGCTACCGACCTGCTGGCGCTGACCTTGATCGCCGCTCCCGGCGAATGGGGCGCGGACATCGTGGTCGGCAACAGCCAGCGTTTCGGCGTGCCGTTCGGTTTCGGCGGCCCGCACGCCGCCTTCATGGCCTGCCGTGACGCCTACAAGCGCTCGATGCCGGGCCGCCTGATCGGCGTCTCGGTCGATGCCGAAGGCCGGGCAGCTTACCGCCTGACCCTGCAGACCCGCGAGCAGCACATCCGCCGCGAGAAGGCCACCTCCAACATCTGTACCGCACAGGTGCTGCTGGCCGTGATGGCCTCGATGTACGCCGTCTACCACGGCCCGGAAGGCCTGCAGCGCATCGCCCGCCGCACCCACCGCCTGGCCGCGATCCTCGCCGCCGCGCTGCGTGGCAAGGGCGTGGCGGTCGGCAACGACTTCTTCGACACCCTGCACATCACCGGCGTTGATTCGGCTGCACTGAAGGCCAAGGCCGAAGCCGCCGGCATCAACCTGCGCATCATCGATGCCGGCTCGGTCGGCATCAGCCTGGACGAAACCGCTACCCGCGCCGACGTGATCGCGCTGGGCGAGCTGTTCGGCGCCAGCGTCGATGTGGACGCACTGGACGCCAGCACCGCCGACGCGCTGCCGAAGGCCCTGGTACGCAGCAGCGACTTCCTCGCCCACCCGGTGTTCAACACGCACCACAGCGAACACGAGATGCTGCGCTACCTGCGTTCGCTGGCTGACAAGGATCTGGCGATGGATCGCACCATGATCCCGCTGGGCAGCTGCACCATGAAGCTCAACGCCACCGCCGAGATGATCCCGGTGACCTGGCCGGAGTTCGCCAACATCCATCCGCTGGCACCGGCTGATCAGGCGCAGGGCTACAAGGAACTGATCGACGGCCTGGAAGCGATGCTGGTCGAGTGCACCGGCTATGACGCGGTGAGCCTGCAGCCGAACTCCGGCGCGCAGGGCGAGTACGCCGGCCTGCTGGCGATCCGCGCCTATCACCGCTCACGCAATGAAGGCCATCGCGACATCTGCCTGATTCCGGACTCGGCGCACGGCACCAACCCGGCCTCGGCACAGATGTGCGGCATGACCGTCGTTGTGACCAAGACCGACGGCAACGGCAACGTCGATGTCGAAGACATCCGCCGCAACGCCGAGAAGTACAGCGACCGCCTGGCCGCGATCATGATGACCTACCCGTCCACGCATGGCGTGTTCGAGGAAGAGGTGGTCGAGATCTGCGAGATCATCCACAAGCACGGCGGCCAGGTGTACACCGACGGTGCCAACATGAACGCCCTGGTTGGCGTGGCCAAGCCCGGCAAGTGGGGCTCGGACGTGTCGCACCTGAACCTGCACAAGACCTTCTGCATCCCGCACGGCGGCGGCGGCCCGGGCGTTGGCCCGTGTGCGGTGAAGTCGCACCTGGCTCCGTTCCTGCCGGGCAAGCTAGGCGACAACGGCCCGGTTGGCATGGTCAGTGCAGCCAGCTTCGGCAGCGCCTCGATCCTGCCGATCAGCTGGATGTACATCACCCTGATGGGCACCGCTGGTCTGCGCAAGGCAACCCAAGTTGCACTGCTCAACGCCAACTACATCGCCAAGCGCCTGGCTCCGCATTACGCCACCCTGTACACCGGCCGTAACGGTCTGGTGGCGCATGAGTGCATCCTCGACGTGCGTCCGCTGGAGAAGACCTCCGGCATCGGCGCCGAGGACGTGGCCAAGCGCCTGATCGACTTCGGCTTCCATGCCCCGACCCTGAGCTTCCCGGTTGCCGGCACGCTGATGGTCGAGCCGACCGAGAGCGAATCGCAGCACGAGCTGGACCGTTTCATCGACGCGATGATCCAGATCCGCGAAGAAATCCAGGCCATCGAAGATGGCAAGCTCGACCGCGAGGACAACCCGCTCAAGCACGCCCCGCATACCGCGGGTGCAGTGACGGCCAGCGAGTGGACGCATGCGTATCCGCGCGAACTGGCAGCCTTCCCGCTGCCGTCGCTGAAGCTGCAGAAGTACTGGCCGCCGGTGGCACGCGTGGACAACGTCTATGGCGACAAGAACATCATGTGCGCTTGTATTCCGGTGGATGCGTACAAGGAAGATGTTGAGGCGTGATCGGGGCTTGATTGCCTGATGCGTGAATGAAAACAGCCGGCTTTCGCCGGCTGTTTTTTTTTGAACGGAAGATTGGACTACCCGAACTTCCGCGAGTGGAGTCAAGAACGGGCGAGCTTTGGCTTTGGCTTTGGCTTTGGCTTCGGCTTCGGCGTTGGCTAGGGCGTTGGCTATGGCTACGCAGTGGGCATTGCGTAGGGCTTGGGCTTTTTCTTAGCATCGGG